>CAZTHR010000176.1:0-4754 GCA_964613265.1 uncultured Lentisphaeraceae bacterium
GAGATATGGCACACATCCGCCGTCACCGGTGCGCGGGCGGACGCGAACCGTGCATGAAACACGCCATCGCGACGATCAGCGCGAAGCCAACCCAACTGAGGACGTCGGGAACCTGCCCGAACATGAAAAAGCCGAACAGCGCGGCGAAGATGATGTTCGTGTAATCCCACACGGCGATTTCACGCGGCGGTGCAAGACGATACGCCGCCGTCACGCCGAACTGCCCCGCCGCCGCGCCCAGCCCCGCCCCGATGAGAATCGCCACCTGCGCCCCTGTCATCGGCTGGAAGTCGAACACGAGAAACGGCACGGAGGCGAGCGAGGAGAAAAGTGAAAAGAAAAAGACGACGAACCGCGAATCGACGTTCAACAATCCCAGTTCGCGCACACAGGCGTAGGCCGCCCCGGCGCACACGCCGCCGAAAAGTCCGCACAGCGCCGGCACGGACGCCGCGCCTGCGAAACCGGGTTTCACAACGCACATCGCACCGATGAACGCGCCGACGATGCAGAACGCCTGGCGGAACGAAATCTTCTCGCGGATGAACAGCCAGCTGAAGAGCACCGTGAAGAATGGCGAAAGTTTGTTGAGCGTCATCGCGTCGCCAAGCGGAATACGGCTGAGCGCGTAGAAGTTGCCGAAAATCCCCAACGTCCCCACCGCCGAACGCAACAGGAGGACGCCCCACCCCGTGCGCGTCATCGTCCGCACCGTCGCCACACCGCCATGCCGGCAGAGCAGCGCGAACGCCACGGTCACGGCCACAATGTTGCGGAAAAAACTTTTCTGGAACGGCGAAAGCGGCTGGTGCGTCTGCAAGTCGGGCGCGTCCGCCCAGCGCACGCACATTCCCATCACCGCGAAGCCGAACGCCGACGCAACGAGGCAGAGGACGCCCTGTGTCCGTTTCGAGAGCACGTTCAGCCGCGTCCTTCGTCCGGCGCAACGACCATACCAGTCGCCCGGTTTTCGGCGTTCTTTTCGGGGAGAAGCCCCGCCACCCATTCCGCCACGCGCCACGGCAGAACGGAAAGCCCCCACACGGCCAAACGCATCGGCCATGGGAACGCAATCAGCCCGACGTCGCGCATCACCCGCCGCCAAATGATTCGCGCCGCCTTGTCCGCCTCCATGAAGAAGGGCATCGGACACGTGTTCGCGTCCGTGATCCGCGAACGGACGAATCCGGGGCACACGACGTTCACACGGATGCCCTCGCGCTTCAACGCGGCGCGAAGCGACAGCCCCCACGTCTTCACGCAGGCCTTCGTCGCGGCATACGATGGGCACGTGGCCAGCGGCGCATAGCCGGCAATCGACGCGGTGATGACGATCTGCTTCCGGCGCCGCGCCTGCGCCCCTCTGAACAAATCGAGCGCCGTCAGCACGACGTTGAGCGTCCCGTCCACGTTCGTCGCAAAAGTCCGCCGCACGTTCGCCGCATCCTCGCGCCCCGTGCCCACGCCCGCGTTGGAGTAGACGATATCGAGCGGCGCGTCCGCGTCGCACGTCGCGATCCAGTCGCGCACGGCGTCCGCGTCGGCCACGTCCAGAATGCGCGTGACGACGCGCAGGCCACGCCCCCGGCACGTGTCCGCCACCGCCTCCAGCCGCGCCGCATCGCGTCCGCAGATAAACAGGTTCGCGACGCCGTGCGCCGCGCTTTCTTCGGCCAACGCTGCGCCAATGCCGCTCGAAGCCCCCGTGATCAGCACGTTCATCTTCGCCCGTCTCCCGCCGTCGTCAGACGCCGCGCCGGAACGCGATGTGCCGTTCGTCCGCCGTCTCGCCCAACGTGAAGGACACATGCCAGGCGTCGGACGGAATCAGGTCCTCCGCACGGTCGGGCCACTCGACGAACAGCACCGCCCCGCGCGAGAGATACTCCTCCCAACCAATCGTCAGCACGTCGTCGGCATCGTGGAGACGATAGAGATCCATGTGGACGAGCAGAAACTTGTCCGTAGGATGCTCCACCACAAGACAGAACGTCGGACTCGTCACCGCGCGGCGAGCGCCCAGCGCGGCGGCCAGTCCTTGCGTAAACGTCGTCTTCCCCGCGCCGAGGTCGCCTTCAAGGCACACCACGTCGCCCGGCTTGAGTTCGTCCGCAAACGCGCGCGCGACGGCCCATGTCTCCTCCACACTCGAAACTTCGTATTCGGCATTCATGAAAGCCAGCCTCCTTCGGCAAGTTCCCTGAAAAACAGCGGCAGATACTCCGGCGCAAACGCCGAAGCGTGCGGCAGACGCACAAGCCCCGGCAGATTCTCCGCCAGCGGCGACGATGCATCGAGCGGCTCATGCGCATAGACGTCCAGATACGCGGCGGCCAGCCGCCGTTCCCGCAGGGCGGACGCAAGGGCGGATTCGTCCACCGCGTTGCCGCGCCCGACGTTCACAAGGACAGCGGTGCGCTTCATCACGCGCAGCACGGCATCGTCCACAAGGTTGTCCGTCCCCGTGTCGCCCGGCAGCGCCATGATCAACCAGTCCGCGTCGCGCAGTTCGGCTTTCAACGTCCCGACGTTCGCGCGACCGATGCCGACGATGGACACGCCGAGCGCCGCAAGCCGGTCGCCAATCGCGCGGCCGATCTTCCCATAGCCCAGAATGACAGCTTTCGTTCCGGCGACACACGTGCAGAACGGCGACAATTCGCCGCGCGGCCACAGCGGATTGGCGGGGCGCGGCGCGTCGGGACAGCGCGGCGACGAACCGCCGCGCTGCCAGTCATAGGCGGCGTAGAGTCCACGCGCGTGGGCGAAGATGAACGCAATCACCGTCTCTGCGATGATGCGCCCGTGGAACGCGCCGTTCACACGCACGACGCCCGGCGGCAGTTCGGCGTCGGACGGCAACAGTTCGCGCCCGGCGCCGGGCGTCGCCAGGACGCGCAACCGGCGGGCGCGGGCGAACCACGCCGTTTTGAATTCCCACACGACGGCATGGGTGGCCGTCGGCAGTTCGCGCAGGAACGACGCTTCGTCCGCAACCGCCACGACCTCGCCCCGCGCAAGCGTCTCGAAGAACGCCAGGCTTTCGGCGTTCAGACGAAACGCGCCGATGGGCCAGTTGAGCCAGAGAAGATAACGGTTCGGCGTCAGAACAATTCCTCTTCGAGCATGGCGCACAGCGCATGGTAGACAGGCAGGTGGAACTCCTGCACCTTGAACGTCTCATCCGCCGGAACGCACACGCACACGTCGCAGACGTCCTTGAAGCGGCCGCCCTTTGCCCCCGTGAGGCCGATCGTCTTCACGCCGAGCGCCCGCGCAAGCGTGGCGGCCAACACGCAGTTCGTAGAATTGCCGGACGTGGACAGGGCGACGAGAACGTCACCCGGTTTCGCAAGCCCCAGCAGCTGCTGGGCGTAGGCCTCGTCCCAGCCGACGTCGTTGGCGAACGCCGTGAGAATGCCCGTCTGGGACACAAGGGACACGGCCGGCAGCGACCCTTCCAGTTTTTCCGCCAGACGCACCCCGTCCACCCCGGCGGCCCGCAGCGCGGCCGCCACGTCTGCCGGAATGTCACGATGCTTCTTGAACTTCTTCAGCAGTTCGCCCACGATGTGCTCGCAGTCGCTTGCACTGCCGCCGTTGCCGCAGCACAGCACCTTGCCGCCCGCGCGGTAGGCGGACAGCAAGGCGTCGAATGCGCGGCCCACGTCATCGCGACAGACCGCGAGCGCCGGGTAACGCACGAACAGTTCGTCGAAAATCGCCAGGGTGGTCGTCTTCATGACCGGCCTCTCATTTTTTGGCGGCCGCCGGACGACGCGCCATCAACTCGTCGACAATGCGCCCGACTTCGGCCTGGGGCGTCTTCACCGTCAGCATGTAGTGCCGCCCGTTCGGATCCGCCTCCCAGTGGTTGTTGCCCTTCGCGTTCGCAATCGAGAACCAACCGCGCTCCGTGCCGAAGTAGCGATCGAACCCGCGAACCGCCGCAAGCACCGTCACCTGATCCCAGGCCGAATGTCCGCGCGTGGCCTCGCCGTACACGGGCAGCGCGCGCTTGAAGACGTCGCGGATGGGATTCACGGCATCCGTCACCTGCGACGCGGGGACGCCGCACTTCACCGCTTCGCCGTAGTTGAAGTCCAGGAAGTAGACGGGCGTGGGCCAGTCGCGCAGGACGATTTTCGACGATTCGGCGTCGAGGCCGGAATTGTACTCCCACCCGTCCTTGTAGCGGCAGGCCATCGCGTACCAAACCTTGACCTTCTTCGCGACGAGCGCCTTGCCGTCCAGCGGGGAAATCGCGTCGCCCTTCGTCTCCAGAAGACGGCGGAGGTTCGTGAGAAAGCCGACGGAGAGGATCGTGACGGAATTGTCGGGCTGCGCCGCGAGAATCCGGCGATAGGTTTCATTCGCGTCCGGCGCCGTGTCGCTCGACGGATGGCGCACGGCGGGATGGCTCTTCGCATAGTCCGCATAGATTTTGTAGATGGCCTGGTCGACGACCTTCGGCTCCAACTGGGAACCGACGCCGATCCCCTTCGGCGCACCCACAGGGAGCGACGCGCGTCCGTAGAAATCGTTGATAACTTCGACCATGGCGAGGGACGGAGCGCCGCGCGTGCAGACGACGGTGCCGAGAATCTCGCACTCGCCGGCGTCCGCCAGCGCGTGAAGGACGGCCATCGCGCCCACATCGTCGTAGTCCGTATACATGTCCGTGTCAAAGATAATCTTCGGCCCGGCGGCACAACACACGGCCGACGCCATCCATGCACCGGCCACAACAGCAA
>CAZTHR010000177.1:0-4729 GCA_964613265.1 uncultured Lentisphaeraceae bacterium
TTTTTACGAACCCCCGTTGACAGCTCGAACGGGAAGGTGTAAACTACGCGCCGTTTCTACGAATAAGAACACTGCGAACATGACAACCTACGTACAGTTCAACCGTCTGTGGTGGCGAATCGGTAAACGATCCGCCTCGGTTCTGCTGTCGTCGGTCGAGTAGCGACGCAGCTGGGTTTCAAAGTCGAAAAACGCGGATCGTATCCATCGGGATCGATCCGCGTTTTTGTTTTATATTCATTCAAGCTTACAACACCAATTCAATCGAAAGGAAAACAGCATGTTGAAAGAGCTGACATTCGAGACATTCAAGACCCGCGCCGCGACGGGCGCGCGCGTGGCCGTCTACCGAGAGTTTTTGGCCGATCGTGAAACGCCCGTGTCCGTCCTGACACGCGCGGCGGACGATCCGGCGGTCTTTCTGCTGGAAAGCGTGCTCGGCGGCGAACAGCGCGGCCGCTATTCGTTTTTGGGCATCGATCCGTCCGCCACGCTTGTCCAGATTGATGGCGCCGTTACGTTGACGGATGCGGACGGACACGTCGAGATACGGTCCGAGGCCGATGCGGCGGCGGCTCTGCGCACCATTCTGCGTGAACGTCCCTACGTCGCCGCGCCCGAACTTCCGCCGTTGCAGGGCGGCGCCGTCGGCTATTTCGCCTACGACATGGTACAGACGTTCGAGCCGCGTGTTGGCCTGACGTATGAGACGGGAACGCCCCAGGCGGCGTTTCTATTGGTGGACGACCTCGTGGTGTTTGACAACGTGCGTCAGACCGAACTCGTTGTCACGCTCGTTGATCCGGCGAAATACGCATCCGTGGCGGACGCCTATGCGGCGGGGCGAACACGTATCACGGCGATCTACGATCGGTTGCTGAGCGCCGCGTCGATTGCCCGCTACACGGCCCGCCATCCCCCGCGCCCGACGCGGCCGACGCTCTCTGCATTTACGAGCGAAATGGCGCCGGCGGAATTCGAGCGGATTGTCGCGGCGTGCAAGGCGGCCATCCGCGCGGGCGAGGTCATCCAGATCGTACCGTCGCAGAAGTTCACGGCCACGACCGATTTGGACGGTCTTTCGCTCTATCGGGCGTTGCGTCTCGTGAACCCCTCGCCTTACAATTTCTTCCTTCGTCTCGGCGCTAAAACCCTCATCGGTTCGTCGCCCGAAGAACTCGTCCGCCTCATCGGTCGTACGGCCTCCACCGCGCCCATCGCCGGGACGCGGCCGCGCGGCGCGACACCGGACGAAGATGCCCGGCGCGAACGCGAACTCGTTACCGATCCGAAGGAACGGGCGGAACACGTGATGCTCGTCGACCTGGGCCGCAACGATCTCGGCCGCGTCTGTGCGCCGGGCACGGTGCAGGTACACGATTTCGCGCACGTCGAACGCTACTCGCACGTCATGCACCTCGTCTCGAACGTGACGGGGCGACTGGAAGACGGCGCGGACGGATTCGATTTGATTCGTGCGGCGTTTCCGGCCGGGACGTTGACGGGGGCGCCGAAGATTCGCGCCATGGAACTGTTGGCCGGGCTTGAGAAATCACCGCGTGGCATCTATGGCGGCGCGGTGGGCTACTTCAGTCTGACGGGCGACATGAACTTCGCCATCGCCATTCGCACGATGGTACTGGAGAAGGGGACGCTCGTCATGCGTTCGGGCGCGGGGATCGTGGCCGATTCCGATCCGCCCCGCGAATATCGGGAAACGGTCGACAAGGCCAACGCCGTGTTTACCGCCGCGCGTTTCGCGACGACGCTTTGAAGAAAGGAGAACATCATGATTTTGATGATCGACAACTACGATTCCTTCACCTACAACCTCGTGCAAATGTTGCGTGCGCTGGGCGCGGACATGAAGGTCGTCCGCAACGACCAGATCGACGTGGCAGGCATCGCGGCGCTCCACCCCGCCGCGCTCATCCTCTCGCCCGGCCCCGGTAATCCCGATTCGGCGGGCGTCACGTGCGCGGCCGTGCGGTCGTTCGCGGGGCGTTTGCCGCTCTTCGGCATCTGTCTCGGACACCAGGCCATCGCCCAGGCGTTTGGTGCGCGGATCGTGCCGGCGCGAACGCTCATGCACGGCAAGACGAGCCGTTTGGCGCACGATGGTCGCGGTCTCTTCAACGGTCTGCCGCAGGGCATGGCGGCCATGCGCTACCATTCGCTTGCCGTCGACCGCGCCACACTGCCCGCCTGTTTCGCCATCACGGCCACGGCCGAGGATGGGGAAATCATGGGATTGCGCCATACGACGCTCCCAATCGAATCGCTCCAGTACCATCCCGAATCCATCGGGACGCCCGACGGTGAACGGCAGCTTCGGAATCTGCTGGAGGAGGTGGCGAAATGATCCGCGCACTTTTGGCAAAAGCCGAAAAGGGCATCCACCTGACGGCGGACGAAGCGGCGGCCGCTTTTTCGGAAATCATGCACGGTCCAGATGCGAACCCCGTGCTCGTCGCCGCCTTTCTCACCGCGTTGCAGATGAATGGGCCGACGGTTGCGGAAGTGGCGGGCGCGGCACGTGCCTTGCGGGCGGCGGGCGTCCACCTGACCGCGCCCGCCGACGCGGTCGACATCGTGGGGACGGGTGGCGACGGTGCGGGCACGTTCAACGTCTCGACGACGGCGGCGCTCATCGCCGCCGGGGCGGGCGCAACGGTCGTCAAGCACGGCAACCGCGCGTCGACCTCACGGTGCGGATCGGCGGACTGTCTTGCCGCGCTCGGTTACGATCTGACGAAAACAACAGCCGATGTCCAGCGTTCGATTGATGAACACGGCATCGGCTTCTGTTTCGCGAACGCCTGCCACCCGGCGTTGCGTTTTGCCGCCGCCGTCCGCCGCGAACTGCCCTATCGGACGATCTTCAATCTGTTGGGACCGCTAGCGAATCCCGCCGGCGTGACGCGCTTGGCGTTGGGCGTCTATGCGCCGGACATCGTGCCGCTCTACATCGGCGCGTTGAAAACGTTGGGTGCGACACAGGCGCTCGTCTTCTGCGGGCCGGACGGTTTGGACGAACTCGGCTTGTCGGGCGTTTCGCACGGCGTGGAACTGTTCGCGGACGGCCACACGGCGGCGTTCAGCGTCGATCCACGGTCGATTTTCGGCGCGTATGCGCCCCGTGACGCGATTACGGGCGGTTCGCCAACCGAAAACGCGCGTTTGACCCGCGAGGTTCTGGTCGGGGCGCGGCGGGATGCGTATCGCGACGCGGCCTGTCTGAACGCCGCTGCCGCGCTCGTCGTCAGTGGACGGGCGGACACGTTGGTCGCCGGCGTCGCGCAGGCCGCCGCCGCGATTGACTCCGGCGCCGCGTGGACGAAATTGGAACAGTTGGTTGGAACGTCGACACGGGCGGGGCATTCCGTCTGACGGCAAATGAAGCACAGGAGAAACAGATGGACATTCTGGAAGAACTGAGTGCGGCGCGGCGGGCGGACGCCGTTGCCGCCGAACGAATCGAACCTGCGGTCGTCCTTGAACGGCGTATCGCGACCCTGCCGCCACCACGCGATTTTCGTGCGGCGTTCACGGGCGGCGGGTTGCACGTCATTGCCGAACTCAAAAAGGCGTCGCCATCCGAGGGAATGATTCGTCCCGATTTCGATCCCGTGCCGTTGGCGCGGGCGTATGCTGCCCAGGGCGCGGCGGCGATTTCCGTGTTGTGCGAGCCGCACCGTTTTCTGGGAAACGATGCCGACCTGCCGATCATCCGTCGTGCGGTTTCCGTACCGCTCCTTTACAAGGATTTCGTCACGACGCATTATCAGATTCTTCGCGCACGGGCCTGTGGTGCGGATGCCGTGTTGTTGATTGCGGCCGTGCTGGACGATGCGGCGTTACGTGATTTGCTGGCGTTCGCGCACACCGTGCGCCTGACCGCGCTCGTGGAGGCGCATACGGCCGAGGAAGTACGGCGGGCCGTCGATGCGGGGGCGGGCGTCATTGGCGTCAACTGTCGCGATTTGCGGACGTTTCGGACGAATCCAGGATTGACGGCGGATCTGATTGCGCGGATGCCGTGCTCCGTCACGCGGATTGCGGAATCGGGGATGCGAACGGCGGAAGACGTGCGTCGTCTCCATGCGGCGGGCGCCGACGGCTTTCTGATTGGCACGGCGCTCATGCGTGCGCCGTCGCCCGGACGCAAACTCGCGGAACTTCTTGGAAACCTCTCATGACACCCCGCCTCAAAATCTGCGGCGTGAACGATGGCGCATTCGCGGTTGAAGCGGAACGGCTGGGGGCCGACTATCTAGGTTTCGTGTTCGTACCGGGAACGCCTCGCGCCGTGACACCCGTTCACGTGGCGGCGATTCGGCGGGCGTTGCGTGGAAGGGCGCGGACGGTTGGCGTGTTCCTGCGGGAGACGCCCGCCGCGATTCTGCCCATCGTGCAAACGCTCGGACTGGACGTTGTGCAACTTCATCGTCGGGCGACGGAGGCGGACGTGTCGGCGTTCCGTGCGGCGGGTGTAGAGGTTTGGACGTTGGCGGGCGGCGCGGCGGGCGACGGGCTGTTGTTCGATTCGTCGCATGGCGATGGGGAAACGGTCGTGCGGCATGGGGCGTGGAAGACGGTTCTTGCGGGCGGCATTTCGGCGGCGAATCTGGCGGCGGTTCTGCGCCGGAAGCCGGACGTCGTGGACGTGTCGAGTGCGCTTGAATCGTCGCCCGGTGTCAAGTCCATCTCCCGCCTCCGCACATTCATG
>CAZTHR010000178.1:0-4694 GCA_964613265.1 uncultured Lentisphaeraceae bacterium
TCCTTTCATTCAAACCAAAAATCCAGCGACGAGGCAATTATACCCATTTTTTTTTCCTCCTGTCAACTGCTCCATGTCCGCTATTATGGCAGGGGAAGTTGTCGCATACTATTCGCCTTTCGCGGGGATGACGGATTCGACGGAATCGAGGCGGTTCGAGCAGGCCTCGACGAGAGGAACGCCGCCCAGCACACACGTGGCCGCCGCCGCCGGCAGTTTTTCAATCGCGTCGGCGAACGCCCGCAGATCGGCTTTCGTCGTCTTCAACATTTCCGCACGTAAACGCTGCCGGTCTTCGGGCGTCCGCCCAGACAGCAGAAGCGTCGCCAACGCCGTCGTTTCTTCGCGCGGCGTCTGGTACGGTTCCATCGAGGCGACCGAACTGACCACATAACGATCCAGCGCGGCGGTACCGTCCGCAAACGCCCGCAACGCACCGGCGCACGTCCCGTAGACGTCGAGCGAACGGGCTGGCTTCGGATCGTTCCAGCTCAACCACCCCGCGTCGCCATCCGCACGAACACGGAAGTTTCCGCCGTAGGCGCCGCCTTTCACGCGGATTTCGTCCCAGAGATAGTCCAACGTCAGAATCCGCGCGGCCACCACCGCCGCGCCCGAATAGAGATCCGTTGCAGGATGGGCGACGTTCGCCGCAAACGCGACTTTCGCCGTCGTCGTGAATCCCTCGCCCTTCCGGGGGCGCAACGTCCGCACAACGGGTGGACCGACGGGTTCGCCCGCCGGGAACGCCGCGACAAGGCTGCGCGGCCACGCGGCCGGCACGTTGTCCGTCAGACAGATCGTCAAACGGTTTCGCGTGAACACCCGCGCCGCCAGTTTCGCCAGACGTTCGCAGAACGCCGCACCGTCCGTCGCGAACGCCGCATCGAGCGTCTGCAGATGGCGGATCTGCGTGAAGCCGTCGAACAGTTCCTCCACCGCCCCCCGCGCCGAAACCTGCGCCGCCGCACGACGGAACGCGAAGTTGCGTCCGCCAATGCCCGCCGTAGCCCGTTCGTAGGCAATCCGCATCTGCTTGACGAGATCGCCGACGGCTTTCACGTCCGTGAACTTCGTCCGCAACAACACTTCCGGCACGAGCCGCACGGCTTCGTCACGTTTCGCCGACAACGTCGACACGCGCACGGCGAAGTAGGGGCGCACGTCGGACACATCGCCGGGTTTCGCGTAGACGGCCGTATCCGTGCTGAAACGCCCCAGCCCAGCATCGAGTTCGTTTTTCAACGCCTGCGGGCCATACTGCGCCGTGGCGAGATCGCCCAGCACGACCGCAAGCATCGTCAAGTCCTTCAACGCGTCGTCCGAGAGGTCGGCCACCGAAAAGTAGAGTTCCAGATGGTCAACGCCCGCCGCGCCCGTGTGCGGACGCATCACCTTCACGCCATCAACAGTCGTGATCGCGTATTTCTGCTCGGGACCACGCACGGGCACGTCCGTCACCGCAAGAACGGGCAGTTTCGCCACGTCTTCGGGCTTGTCGGGCGCATTCTGGTGCGCCACAAGGGCTTTGGCGTCTGCCACGACACGCGCCCGTTCGGCGGGCGACCAACCCGCCATGATTTTCGCCAGTTCCGCCTTTTCGGCCGCACGGTGCTTCGCGCCCAGTGTGTTCGACGGCACCATTGTCAGCGAGACGTGGTGGGCGTTATCGACCACCGCCGCACGCAGAATCCGTTCGAATTCGCCGGCGGCGAGTTTGGCGCGGAGCGCCGCGTAGCGTTCGCTCTTGCGGAAGGCATCGGCGGGATTACCGCCGTACAGCCAGACGTCGTAGGCCTCGCAGAAGTATTCCAGACCACACGGCGTCTGGGCGCTGCCGCGTTCGCGGTCGCGGAATTCGGCGCGGTCGAGGACGGCGGCCAGGCGCTTGCGATCCAGCCCCTGCGTCACCAGGCGTTCAAATGCCGCACGAGCGGTCTGACGGGCCTTTTCAACATTCTCCTTTTTCACGTTCTTCATCACGAGCAGCGCTTCCAGCTGCGCCTGCGAACCAACGCCGAAATGCACGTCCTCGCAGAGGCCGGTATCCAGCAAAGCCTTTTTCAGCGGTGCTTCGTTCGAGTCCGCGATCGCATCGGAAATCGCGTCCATCGCCATGAGTTTCTCGCGTTCGTCGAACGTGCCGAACACCCAGGCGTCCGCCAGGAGGACTTTGCCTTCAGGGTCTTCGTTCGGGCCGATCTCGTATTCCATCGTCTTCACGGCCGAAACGGGTTTCTGGTAGACGAACGCCGCGTCCACGTCCGCCCGGTCATAGGTACGCAAGTAGCCGTCGAGCTGGGTGAGCACGGCATCGAGATCGACGTTGCCGTCGAGGAAAATCCGGGCATTGGACGGATGATAGAAGCGTCGATAGAACGCCTTGTAGCCCTCGAACGTCAACGTGGGGATGGACGCGGGATCGCCGCCGGAGACGTAGCGGTAGCAGGTGTCCGGATAGAGCAGACGATTCTTCTCGTGGTACATCAGGCGTTCGGGATTCGCGAACGCGCCCTTCATTTCGCTGTAGACGACGCCGTTGCGTTTCAGTTCGCCCGTGGCGTCGTCAATTTCGTAGTGCCACCCTTCTTGCCGAAACGCCATCGGCGATTTCACGCTGAGGGGGTGGAAAACGGCGTCCATGTAGACGTCAACCAGATTGCGGAAGTCCTTGTCGTTGCGCGAGCAGACGGGATACATCGTCGAATCCGCGCTCGTCCAGGCGTTGAGGAACGTCTGAAATGAACTTTTCAGCAGATCGACGAACGGCTCTTTGACGGGGTACTTTTCCGAACCGCAGAGGACGGAATGTTCGATGATGTGCGGTACACCCGTGTCATCCGTCGGAAATGTGCGGAAGCCGATGGCGAACGTCTTGTTATCGTCGTCACGGTCGAGCCACGCCAGATCCGCCCCGTTCTTCTCATACGTCATCCGCACGAGCCGCCCTTGCACATCCGGCAGATGGGTCACGTCGGTCACTTTGAAACCATGGAGGACGTCTCCGGTTTTCACGGACGCGGCCGCAGCCGCCAGCGGAATCAGCGCCATTGCAAGTGTCTTCTTTTTCATGATGGTTTGACGTCTACATATGTAAGGGATGTCCGCCGCCTATCGGGACTTCTTGTCCACGCGCGGCAGGACGAGACACCGGTTGTCCGCGCCGAAGCGGTTCACGTACGCCGCGGTATCCGCGCCGTACGTCTGACGTTCACCCGATGTCTCGGAAATCGTGCCGAACTGATCCCCGGCGTGGCCGATGAACAGGTTGTTCGTGAGCGTCGGCATCGAGGACGAGCCGTCCGCGTTCTTCAGCCCGCTGCAAATCTGCACGAGCATGTCACCCGATTCGCAGAGAATGTTGTCGCGCACGACGTAGTTCTTCGCGCGATTGCGTTCGCCGTGATACCAGGCCTTGATGTGCGCCGCCTCGTTGCGATCAGGCCGCTGTTCGCAGAAGCCCCGCCCCGCGTCGAGCATGATGTTGTTGGCGAACAGCAGATTTTCCATCCGGCTGGGATTGCCGTTCTTCGCCGTGAGGAAGTACTCGATCGAGTAGTTGCACGTCTCAAACACGTTGTCCACGTAGCGGACGTTCTTTTCGTCGCAACGTTCCATGCCCTTCGATTCGGGAATGTTGTACTGGTGCGTGACGCCCGCGTCGTAGATCTGCGAGAAACAGCAGTTCGTCACCACATAGCCGTCACACCCGCCGTAGATTTCCACGGCGTTCCCCAGGCGCGTCGGATAGTCGCGGCCGAAAATCGCCTCGGCCTGAATCGACCCGCCGATCCACGCGAACTCGCAGTTGGAGACGGTGAGGTTGCGGCACGTGCCCGCGCCCACGCCATGCACGCCCACATACTTGACGGTGAAGTTGTCAATCGTCACGTCGCAGGCGCCGCCGACACCGAAGCCGTGGCATTTGACATTGAACTCGATTGACTTGAACCGCTTTCCGGGGTTCGTTTCGCTGTAGAGATAGACCTTCCCCGTGCCGTCCTTGTAGTAGTCGTGCCAGAAGTGGAGATCCGTGTCGAGGTCACGATACGAGTTAAACGGCCGCCCCGTGTACTTGTTGAACTTCTGACCCGTCTTCCTGTCCGTACGAATGACGATTTTGATCGCGTGAGCCGCCCCGCCGTCGAACACAAGCGTTCCCACGTCGCGCCGATCCAACTGATAGGCCCACACGCGCGGGTTCTCGGTCTGCACCCACTTGGCGGGATCCGCACCATCGACGGGCGATCCGTAGATGCAGGGTTTCGGCCCGGTACCGTAGGCCGTGTATGTGACACCGCTCTTGACAGGCACGGTTCCGCGATAGATGCCGCCGCGTTCAAAAAGGACAACCGCACCGGACGCGAGGGCTTCACGTCCGAGACGCGCCACGGTCTTCCACGCCGTCTGCGGCGTCCGTCCGTCTGCGGCGTCGTTGCCCGTCTTTTCCGACAAGTAGTACTTTGGCGCGGACGTGGGCACGGCACGGTTCGGCGTGGCGCGAATTTCCGCAATCCGCGCGTCCGCCCACGCCCGTACGACCGCGCGCGGATCGTCCGCCGACGCGACCTGTTCGATTCCACGTTCCGACACACACCCGGCGCCAAGGGTCGCCCCCAGGGCCAACATCATCTTCAGACAAGTTTTCATGGCATGATTATACCACAAGCGACGGCTCTCCCGCGCATTCTGAA
>CAZTHR010000179.1:0-4655 GCA_964613265.1 uncultured Lentisphaeraceae bacterium
CCGCCCACGAATCTTTTTGAGTACAAGGACGTCGGGCACACGGACGAGGCGAAGAAGGAAGTCCTGAAGGTGTTCGACGGGCAGTCACCGTTCGCCACGCCGAAGCCGGAGCGGTTGGTGAAGCGCGTTTTGGAGATTGCGACGGACGCGGGCGACCTTGTCCTTGATTCGTTCCTCGGCAGCGGGACGACGGCGGCGGTTGCGCACAAGATGGGGCGGCGTTGGATCGGCATCGAGATGGGCGAACACGCCAAGACGCATGGCGCGGTGCGGATGAAGAAAGTCATCGACGGCGAGCAGGGCGGAATCTCCAAGGCGGTCAAATGGCAGGGCGGCGGCGGCTTCCGCTTCTACGAGCTGGGCGAACCGCTGTTGGACAAAAAGGGGCAGCTGTCGGCGTCGATTCCGTACGACGTCCTTGCCGCGCACGTCTGGTGGCAGGAGACGGAGAAAGCGTGGTGCGCGAGTGGTCGAGCCAGGGGGACGGTGCTGGGCGTCAACAACGGCGTGGCGTATGCGCTCTTGTACAACGGCATTCTGCACGACAAGAGCGTTCAGGGCGGCAACGTGCTGACGCGCCAGACACTTGGCGTCATCAAGGAGGACCTCGGCGACACGGAATACGAGAAACTGGTCGTCTATGGCGAGGCGTGTCGGCTTGGCGAAGCTCGCCTTGCGGCGGAGAAGATCGAGTTCCGTCAGACCCCGTACGACGTGGTGACGCGGAGGTAGAACATGGTCGACGATTTCAACCGATATTACGCGGCGTCAGAACCCGACAAGCGTGAACGGGCGTTCGATTGGGCGACCGCAATCGGCCTTCAGGATGTCGACGGTCTCAAGCCGTCCAATTACCTGCTTGAAATGGCCAAAAGAAACATCGAAGGAGAAATCAGCGCAGATGAAGCCAGGCGTCTCGTGGACGAGTATTACGAGACAAAGGAGGGACATGACGCACCAGACGACGAACGAGAGGCCGATAAGGTGTCCGCACGGATAAACCAGCTCATCCGTTCTCCGTCGTTCCGTCTCGCTCCAGAATTCTATATCAGTCTACACGGTTTTATTTTCGATGGGGTCTTCCCTCACGCCGGAAGTCTCCGCAAGATCAACATCACAAAACGGGAGTGGGTTCTCAATGGCGACACGGTTCGCTATGAGCTTGAGTCCATGATCGGGACGACGCTTGCGTATGACTTCGCGCAGGAGGCGAAATTCAAGTACGTGGGATTGAACGAGGATCGCTTCGTGGAGCATTTTGCCACGTTCATCTCAAACATCTGGCAAGTTCATCCATTTCGGGAAGGCAACACGCGCACCACGGCGCTTTTTGCGATCAAATATCTGCGCTCGAAGGGATTCCTTGTTGAAAATGACTTGTTTGCGCAAAAATCATTTTATTTCAGAAATGCGCTTGTACGGGCCAATTACGAAAACCAAAGCCTTGGGATCGAGAGGACGACGCTCTATCTTGAAAAATTCTTCAAGGTGTTACTGTACGGCTATGACATTGCATTGCACAATCGGTTCATGAAAATTGGCCAAGAACATGGTTCTGCGACAGCGAATGCCGTCCAATCGATACGCCGCAGCGATGTTCGCAGGGATGACGTGTGTAACGGCATAAAAACCGGCAATGACGGTATAAAGCACGATGATGACGGTATAAATGACGGTATAAAAGCCATCCATGACGGTATAAATGACGGTATAAAGCACGATGGACAGTGCATATTGAAGGCCGTCGAAGAAAAAGCCGTCATGGCGATTCTCAAAAACAACAGAATCACGGGAGAATCCCTTGCCAACGTACTGGGCATCAAAAAGCGCCAAGCTGAGCGCATCATAAGTGTGCTCAAGAAAAAGGTCGGTCTACGGAGAGTTGGATCGCGCAAATCAGGCTCATGGACGTTTGTTCCGGAGGGCGGCACATGATTCTCAAGCAATATCAGAACAGAACTCTTGATGTCATCAGGGCGTATTTCACCGCGCTCGATACGAAGACGCCCGTGGAGGCGTACAAGGCCATAACCGAATCGTCGCTCGACATGATAGCCCGGCTTGGTTCGCAGAGAGGGTATGCCAAGGCCGCACTTGACACGCCAACTGTTGCCATCAAGGTTCCGACGGGGGGCGGAAAGACGATCATTGCCGCGCACGCCGTGAAACTCATTGCGGAGAGCCAGGGACGGGAGTATCCGCTCGTTCTCTGGTTCGCGCCGTCGGACACGATTCGCCGCCAGACGGCAGATGCGCTCAAAAAGCCGAGGCATCCCTACCGACAGGCGCTCGACGAGGCGTTCAGGGGCAATGTCCGCGTCTTCGACCTCGACGAGGCCTCCGTGATGACGCCGGCCGACGTCGAGGGCAACGCCTGTGTCGTCGTCGCCACCGAGCAGGCGTTCGTGAAGCGGGAGAAGTCGAAGTACAATGTCTATCGGCACAGCGAGGCTTTCGAGGCGCATTTCGCCACGATCGGACATGAAGAGGGAATGGACGCGCAGGAGGAGAATCCGGCGAAGCCCAAGTTTTCCTTTGCGAACCTGGTGCGCCATCATCATCCAATCGTCATCGTCGACGAAGCGCACAAGATGGTCAGCGAACTCTCCAAGGAAACGTTGACGCGGCTCAGTCCAAGCGCGGTTCTGGGGCTCACGGCGACTCCGGAGAAAGGCAACAACACGCTTTACAGCGTCCATGCGAAAGAACTGTTCGACGAGCAAATGATCAAGCTGCCGATTGAGCTCACGGAGTTCCGCGACCAGTGGGAACAGGCCGTATTCGCCGCAATTGCGAAACGGCAGGAACTTGAGAGGCTTGCGGACATTGAAGTCGCGCGTGGATGGGGCGGCTATCTCCGTCCGCTCGTTCTCTTCCAGGCGTCCAAGGTGAACGGAGACGTTCCGGTGGCAGTGCTCAAGGACTTCCTGGTCGGCAAGGCGAAGGTACAGGAGTCGGAAATCGCCGTCGTGACGGGCGAACAGAAGGAACTGGACGGCATAGACGTGACCGATGCGAAATGCCCGATCAAATACGTCATCACCGTTCAGGCGCTCAAGGAAGGATGGGACTGCCCGTCGGCCTATGTCCTTTGCTCGGTTGCGAACATCTCCAGCAACACGGATACAATCCAGTTGCTGGGGCGCATCATGCGACAGCCCCGTGCGCAACGGCGCAGGACGCCGCAGTTGAATCGTGCCTACGCATTCGTGTTGAGCAAGGCGTTTGGATCGGCAGCGGCGGAATTTGCGGAGGGATTGCGCAAGAAAGGCTTTGAGGACGTCGAGGCGGCGAGCGCAATCGTGCCGACACCGCAGTCGCTTTTCGGCGATGACGACGGGGAGGAAGGAGAAAACCTCTTCAACCTGTCGAGATGCGTGGTCGTGACGGGCGAAGTGTACGAGGCCATTGCCGCCGAAATACCCGAAGACGTCGAGGTGACGGCGAACGCCGACGGTTCGGGGACGATTGCGGTGAAGGCGAACATCTCCGAGGCGTCCGCATCCAAGATCGCGAACCTTCTGCATGAAAACGGCCAGACCGCACTCGCCGCCCAATTCCTGAAGAAAGTCGCACAGAAGAAGTCTGAGGCCGTCGAGGCCGTTCCCGCGAAGTCCGTCAAGATGATGTTCCCGAAACTCTGCGCAAACGTCCAGGGTGAACTCTGCTTTGACGGCGAAGAGGCGGAGGAACTGGCGGGCGAAGACCTCGGCAGGGAACTGGAGACGAACCACGCCGTGCTGCCGGACAGCGAGTTCGAGATAAGAGAACAGGGCGACACGTTTGTCCTTGAACTGAACGGCAACGAAATCAAGCAGCAGTTCGCGCACGAACAGATGACGTTTCTGCAAGAGGTCAAGACGGATCTTGCGCCGGGAGACGTGGTCAATGAACTCGCCGTCCTGACGCGGCACAAGGCGATTCCGCCTGAGGTGATGCGCGGCTGGATCGCCGGGGTCGTCAACCATCTTGTGACGGTCAAGGGATTCACGCCGGCACAGCTCTACTGTTTCCGCTACAAACTGCGAAACTGTCTCGACGGCCATATTGCCGCGGCCGCGAGAATCGTCCGGAAGAAGGCCTATCAAGCGGTGTTCTTCGACGGTGTGCATCATGTTGAAGTAAATGTGGACAAGGCTTTTGCGTTGGACGACGCGCTCTATCGCAATCAGACGATGCTCGAGATTTACCGTGGCAACTACCGCTTCAACAAGCACTTTCTCGGAACGCACCGCATCCCGGCGTTCGACGGGCAGTTGAAATACGGCGAGGGCGAGGAGTTCGAGTGCGCGAAACTGATCGACGCCCATCCGAAAGTCAGAACGTGGCTGCGCAATCTCGACACGTGCGACGAGTCGTTCTGGCTGCCGTTGGCGCACACGCGGTTCTTCCCGGACTTCGTGGGCGTCCTTGACGATGGACGCCTCTTCGCGGTCGAATACAAGGGCGAACAATTGCGCAACGCCAAGGACACGCTGGAAAAAGACGCCGTCGGCCGTCTCTGGGCGGCGAAGTCAGGCGGTACGTGTCTCTACGCCACAACGTACAGAACCGAAGGCGCTCTTGACGTCAAAGGACAACTGGACAAGCTGTTCTCAACTTGAGCGTAAACAAAAGCTCGTCGCAGTCGATCCGCCGCCCGTCATATCGCATTC
>CAZTHR010000180.1:0-4655 GCA_964613265.1 uncultured Lentisphaeraceae bacterium
ATTTGCGGAGGCAAAGTATGGCATTCGCAAATGCGCGGCAGTTTGTGCTATAATACTCGTTTGACCGAAAAGTAGAAAGAACTAGTTATCATGTTGACTTGGAATCCGAATCTCTATGGCCGTTCACTCATGCGCATGACGTCGTTCACCGACGCGGAGATGATGGACTTGATCGACCTGGCCGGGCAGCTGAAGGCGCGGCGGGCCGCCGGTATTCGCGGCGATCTGCTCCATCGCAAGAACATTGCGCTCATTTTCGAGAAGTCCTCTACGCGTACGCGCAACTCGTCCGTCATCGCCGCGCGTGATGAAGGCGGCGGCGCTGAGTATCTGACGCGGCCGGACATCCATTTCGGCAAGAAGGAGTCCGTGAAAGACACGGCGCGTGTGCTGGGGCGCATTTACGACGGGATTCTCTTTCGCGGGTTCAAGCAGTCGACTGTCGAAGAACTGCGCACGTGGTCGGGCGTGCCTGTCTGGAACGGTTTGACGGACGACTATCATCCTACGCAGATTTTGGCCGACCTGTTGACGGTCAAGGAAACGTTCGGTTCGCTCCGCAACTGCACAGTGGCTTACGTGGGCGACGGTCGCAACAACGTGGCGAACTCGCTCATGATGGGGTGCGCGAAAGCTGGCATCCGCTACGTCTGCTGCGCGCCGAAGGAGCTTTGGCCAGATGAAGCGGTTTTGGCGGAGGCCGAAGAGGTGGCGAAGCGCAACGGCGTGGATGTCCGCGTTTTCGCGGATCCCGTCAAGGGCGTGAAGGGCGCGAACGTGCTGTACACGGACGTCTGGGTCTCGATGGGTGAAGAGGCGAAGACGGCCGAACGCATCCAGATGTTGCGTCCCTACCAGATCAACATGGATCTCATGAAGGCCACGGGCAATCTGGACGGCAAGTTGATGTTTCTCCACTGTCTGCCGGCGTTTCACGACTTCGACACTGAAGTCACGAAGGATTCCGGGGCGCTGGAGGTGACGGACGAGGTGTTCGAGTCGAAATACTCGAAGGTGTTCGACGAATCCGAAAACCGGATGCACACGATCAAGGCGCTGTTTGTCAGTGCGCTCTGTCCGTGCGCGGCCCTCTAGTTTCGTTGCGAATGCGTCGAGGACGGTTGAAATTGTCAAACGAAAATTGTTGAACAAGGAGTGTACGACATGGCGCGGTTGACGGACATTGCGTGGGAGGATTTCAGGGAACTTCCCTTGGAGGCGAAGAAGCCCTATTTGGAAAACGGCGGGATTCCGAATACGCCCTACCACACGTTGTTTGCGCAGCAGTTCGACCGCGATCTCCTGGAACGTCTCGCCGCGTTGGCGAACCGTATTCGTTTCATGGCGAAGAGCAAGGAGGGCGCCCTCTACCTGAAGTCCCTGCTGCCGCACAAGCGGGCGATGCTCTACTTCTCCCAGCCGAGTTCGCGTACGTTCCTCTCCCACCTCGCCGCCTGTCAGATATTGGGATTGACGACGGGGTCAGTGCGCGACGCCGCGATTTCCTCCGAATTCAAAGGCGAGACGAAAGAGGATTCGATTCGTACGTTCTCCTCGTACTTCGATGTCATCATCATGCGTTCGCAGGAGAAGGGGTTGGCCGAACACATGGCCTGGGAACTCTCGAACAGCGATCGCCCCATTCCGATCATCAATGCGGGTTCGGGTAAAGACCAGCATCCTACGCAGGCGTTGTTGGATGTCTACACGTTGCTGCGCTCTTTCGAGAAGAAGGGCGGCTTGCGCAACCGCACGGTCACGTTCTGCGGCGACCTTCTGCGCGGGCGCACGGTGCGTTCGCTGAGCTACCTGCTGACGAACTTTGAAAACATCCGCCAGGTGTTCGTGGCGCCGCCGCAGTTGCAGGTTCCCGAGGACGTGTTGGACATTCTAAAAGAGAAGGGCGTGTCGTTCGCGACGTCCAACAACCTTCGCGAGGCCGTCTCGCTTTCGGATGCCGTCTACATGACGCGCATTCAGGACGAGTGGGATCAGTCGAAAGGCGAGTCCGCCAAAATCGACACGCATCTCTTCAAGTTTGGCGCCGAGGAACTGAAACTTCTGCCGCCGGATGGCGTGATCCTTCATCCGTTGCCGCGCCGTGACGAGATTGCCCTCTGCTGTGACCGTGATCCACGCGCAATGTACTGGCGTCAGATGCGCAACGGCATGTGGATTCGTTCGGCCTTGATCGCCATGACGTTCGGTTTTGAGAAGCAGATTATGTGCTTCGGCGCGTGAGGGGGCTGGATTGGGCTGGTTCGTTCTCTGCTGGAAGAAGGCCTTTGATTGGTCGGGGCGTGCGCGTCGTCGGGAGTTTTGGTTTTTTGTCCTGTTCGACCGCGTGTTCATCCTGCTGCTCACCGCCATCGCCTACATGAGCATTCGTGACTGGACGGTGGCCGAGAATGGTATCCGTCTGCCGAATGGGCTGCCGGCTCTCTGGGCGAGTTTGGCTCTGTTGGGTTACTGGATTGCCTCGTTTTTTCCGTTCTTCGCCGTGACGGCGCGGCGGTTCCACGATCTGGGGCGCGGCGCGGGGTGGGTACTCGCCGTCGTGATGGCGCAAATCCTGGCCGTCGTTGGAAATGTCGTCCAGATTCTTCAGGTCATCGCCGCGTTTGACGCGAAGGACGGCGTGACGCAGGTGCCGGACAATCTGTTTCTACAGACGTCCGTTGGCCTGTGGATTTTTCTGGCGGTGTTCGTTTTCCTTCGCACGGGAACGTCCGGCGCGAACCGTTTTGGTCCGTCGCCGAAATGATGGGACAGGAGGTGGAGTGTGTTGCACGTTGTCGCCACGCCGATCGGTAATTTGGGGGATTTGAGTCCGCGCGCGCAGGAAGTGTTGCGGACGGCTGCGTTGATTGCCTGCGAGGATACGCGTCGAACATGGCAGTTGCTCACCCACTTCGGCATTCCGCGCCCGGAGATGATCAGTTATCGTCAGGGAAACGAAGAGCGCGTGACCGCGCGGGTGGTTGCCGCTGTGTTGGCGGGTCAGGAGGTGGCGCTCTGTTCGGACGGCGGTTATCCGGCGATTTCCGACCCCGGCTACCGGCTTGTCCGCACGTGTGCGCAGGAGCATGTGCCGTTCGACGTCATTCCGGGCGCGAGCGCGGTGAATGTGGCGCTCGTGATGAGCGGGCTGTCCACGAGTTCGTTCACGTTTCGCGGTTTCCCGCCACGTGGGCCGGGGGCGCTGCGCAACTGGTTTGCCGAGGACAAGGACAAGGAGCACACGCTCATCGGCTATGAAAGCCCGTTCCGCATCGGCGCAACGCTGGCAGCCGCTTTCGACGTTCTAGGTGATCGCGAGGCGGCTGTGTGCATTGAGTTGACGAAACTCCACGAGCGCGTCGAACGCGGCTACCTGTCCGATCTCGCCGCGAAGTTCAAGGACGCGAAAGTGAAGGGCGAGGTGGCGTTCGTCATTGCCGGGAACAACCCGAAATTCCTCCGCCCGTCGCTGTAACGGGCGGAACATTCAGAGCATGTCGGCGAGGTCGTAGACGAGGCGTTCCGTTTTCTCCCAGCCGAGGCAGGGGTCGGTGATGGATTTGCCGAATACGCCGTCGCCGATGTTCTGCCGACCGTCTTCGAGATAGCTCTCGATCATAAGACCTTTGACGAGACGTGCGAGATCTGCGTTGCTGCGGCGACTGTGCAGGACGTCTTTCGCGATGCGGATTTGTTCGAGATAACGTTTACCGGAATTGTCGTGATTCGTGTCCACGACGATGGCGGGATTTTCCAGAGACGGGTTCTTGTCGTAGAGCCGGAGGACGTCTTCAAGGTCTTCGTAGTGGTAGTTCGGGTGGTTGTTGCCGAACTTGTCCACATAGCCGCGCAGAATTACGTGGGCGAGGGGGTTGCCGTTCGTCTTCACCTCCCAGCCTCGGTAGATGAACTTCTGGGGACTTTGCGCGGCGGTGATCGAGTTCATCACCACGTTCAAATCACCGCCCGTGGGATTTTTCATGCCGGCGGGGATGCCGATACCGCTCGCCACAATGCGGTGTTCTTGGTTCTCGACAGAACGGGCGCCGACGGCCACGTAGGCGAGGATGTCCGATAGATAGCGGTGGTTGGCCGTGTAGAGCATTTCTTCCGCGCAGGTGAACCCCGTTTCGCGGACGACGCGCGTGTGCATTTCGCGAATGGCGATAATGCCCGCAAGCATGTCCTCTTCCTTGTTCGGGTCGGGCTGATGGAGCATTCCCTTGTAACCCACACCCTTGGTTCGCGGCTTGTTCGTATAGACGCGGGGGATCATGAAAATCTTGTCCTTGACCTTTTCCGCCACGGCGGCGAGACGGGTCATGTATTCCAGCACGGCGTCCTCTCGGTCGGCCGAACACGGACCGATGATGAGGAGAAAACGCGAGTCGCGCCCCTCGAAAATCCGCTGGATGTCGGCATCGCGCCGTTCCTTGATCGTCTTCAGTTCATCGGTGAGCGGGTACTTCTCTTTCAGAATCTTGGGAATGGGAAGTCTTCTGACGAACTCCATCTGCATGTCCATGACCGTCGTTCTCCTGCTGTCGAAATCGTTTCCCTAGATTATACTCCTTCCGTCCGCCGTTTGGCAAGACCGCATTCGGCCGCGTTCTGGAGGTTCCCCATTTTTTGGGCAAGAAAATCGCCGAACCCCT
>CAZTHR010000181.1:0-4527 GCA_964613265.1 uncultured Lentisphaeraceae bacterium
GATGTCGAGAAAGCGGCGGAAGACGCGGCGGTCGGCGGTGAGTTCGGGATGCCAGGCAAGTGCCGTGATGTTGCGCCAGCGGACGCCCGTGGGGTGTCCGTGGAAGGTCGACACGATTGTCACGTCCGCGCCGACCGACTCGATTCCCGGCGCACGGATGAACGTCATCGGCACGTCTGTGTCCGTCGCCCCGTACAGGCCCGTCGTCTGAAAACTGCCCAGCTGACGACCGTAAGCGTTGCGCCGCACGGTCACGGGCAGGAGGCCAAACCAAACCGTCGGGTCATCCGCCAGCCGTTCGGCAAGCAGGATCAACCCCGCGCACGTCGCGAAGACGGGAAGTCCGTCCCGTATTCGTGCGCGGAGCGGATCGAAGAGTCCGAGCGTATACAAAAGCCGCCCCTGCACGGTCGACTCGCCGCCGGGAAGCACCAGCGCATCCATCGGCCGCGCCAGATCCGCCCCTTCGCGAATCTCGAACGTCGCCGCGCCCGCCGCACGGAACGCCCGTGCCTGTTCGGCGAACGCGCCCTGCACGGACAAAATGCCGACGTGTTTCACTGTCCACGTTCCTCCATGATCGTCTGAATCTCGTCCGCGTTAATGCCGACCATCGCCTCGCCGAGGTTTTCCGAGATTTTCGCCAGCACATCCGCATCCTGCCAGTTCGTAACCGCCTGGACAATGGCGGACGCCCGCTTGGCGGGATCTCCGCTCTTGAAGATGCCCGATCCCACGAATACTCCCTCCGCGCCCAATTCCATCATCAGCGCGGCATCCGCCGGCGTGGCGACGCCGCCCGCCGCGAAGTTCACCACGGGCAGCCGCCCCTTTTCATGGACGTCGCGCACGAGGTCGAGCGGCGCGGCAAGCACCTTGGCGGCTTCGTACAGCTCATCGTCGCGCAACGCGACGAGGCGGCGGATTTCCGACTGCATTTTCCGCATATGGCGCACGGCCTGAACGACGTCGCCCGTGCCGGGTTCGCCCTTCGTGCGAATCATCGTCGACCCCTCGGCGATGCGGCGCAACGCCTCGCCAAGGTCACGCGCCCCGTTGACGAACGGCACGTTGAATTTCGTCTTATCGATGTGATAGACGTCATCCGCTGGCGAGAGCACTTCGCTTTCGTCGATGTAGTCGATTTCAATCGCTTCGAGAATCCGCGCCTCCGCGACGTGCCCGATGCGGCACTTCGCCATCACGGGGATGGACACCGCCGCCTGAATGCCGCGAATCATCGCGGGATCGCTCATACGGCTCACGCCGCCCGCCGCGCGAATGTCCGCCGGAATGCGTTCCAGCGCCATCACGGCGCAAGCGCCCGCATCCTCGGCGATCTTCGCCTGCTCCGGCGTCGTCACGTCCATAATCACCCCGCCCTTGAGCATCTGGGCGAGATTGCGGTTGAGTTCCTGTCTGTTGGCCATATTTTGTCCTTTCGATTGACTTGAAAAACCCCCGTTGCGGGGCATGGCGCACAGTCTAGCACTTTGATAAAATACATACAAACGCAAGATTGTATGGAGGACAAAAACAATGCCCGTCAACACATTCGACCGCTATCCAATGACCTGGAAACCCTCCCGGCAGACGCTGGGGACAGGGCCTGTCTACCTCGCACTCGCGGCCGCGCTGGAACGTGACGTGCTGTCCGGCGCCCTGCCACCGGGGACGAAACTGCCACCCCAGCGTGAACTGGCGGACTTCCTCGACCTCAATTTCACGACCGTCACACGTGCCTACGACCTCTGCCGCGACAAGAACCTCGTCTACGGCGTGACGGGGCGCGGAACATTCGTTGCCCCCCTGCCGGGCGTAGAGGAGACGGACGTGGACGATGCCGTCATCGACCTCGGCGCCGTCCAGGCGTTCCCGAAAATCGGCGGACGGGCGATTGTGACGGCCGCGCAGAACGTTTTGGCGCGGGACACCGCCACGCGCCTCTTTTCCTATGCAGACCGTGACGGAAAAGAACGACATCGCGTCGCCGGGCGGCACTGGCTCGCACGATGTGGCGTCGATGCGCCAATCACGCGGATCGCCGTCTTCCCCGGCGTACAGAGTACGCTCTCGACGGCCTTGCTCTCCGTCTTCGGCGTCGGCGAAGCGTTGGCCACCGATGTTTTCACCTACGAGAATCTGATCCATCTCGCGCGGCTCGCGCACGTGAAACTCGTTCCCGTGGCGGGCGACGACGCGGGCATGTGCCCGGACGCACTGGCGGAAGCGGCCAAACGGCAGCGCCTGCGCGGCGTCTTCCTGATGCCGAATTGCGCCAATCCGACGACCCGTACATTGACGGAACCGCGCAAAGACGCCTTGGCGGAAACGATCGCCGCCGCAAATTTGCTGTTGATCGAGGACGACGCCACACTGGCCGCCCCGTCGCGGACGCGGCGGCCGTTGCAGACGCGCATTCCCGAACGGACGCTCTATCTATCCGGCACGACGCGCCTCGTCTCGCCGGGCCTCCGTGCCACCTACGCGACGTTTCCAGCCACCCTGCGCGAACGTCTGCTGACGGGTTTCCACCACACGGCCATCAAGGCGAGCGCGTTGGAAGCGGAAATCCTGGGCGAACTCGTGCTGACGGGCATGGCCGAAAAAATCCTACGCGAAAAGGCGGCATCCGCCCGCACGACCAATCGGCTGTTCAACCAAATCTTCCGGCCGGGCGGCACGGGCGATCCGCTGCGCCTCTTTCGGACGATTCCCCTGCCGGGGACGGCGGGCAGAGGTCCGGAAATCGAGCGAAAATGCCGGGCGGCGGGCGTTACCGTCTGCCACTCCGACCGTTTCGCCGTGCAGAACGGCCGCACAGACGCCTTTCTTCGCGTTTCCCTCTCCTCCGCCGCATCAACAGCGCGGCTGGGCGAGGGACTGCGAACCCTCGCCCGCCACATCCGTACAGGCGCGATCTAAACGCCGCCGGACGCTTCGGAAACGGCAACCCTACTTAAGCCGCGCAACGAGAAACGCACGGGGCGGCAGTTCGGCGGGCAGGGTCGCAAGGGGCGCGTCCGTGCGCGTGTTGTCGGTGATCCGGCAGGACACGACCGCACGTCCCTGGAAATCGCAGACGAGCGGAATCGCGCGATCGGAATCGTTCGCGAGCAGGACAGCGCCGTCGTCCTGCGCCCCTTTCGCCGCCGCCGCCCACAAATCGGCGTCACCCTGCACCGTCGCAGACACGGCCGTCCCGAGTTTCCGCAACTCGTTAAACGCGGTGAAGGCATAGTAGGCCTTGTGCGGCGCATAGGTGAACGGATTGAAGAGCGGCGAGTAGTCGCCCACGCCGCAACGCGCGTCGTAGATGCAGGCGACGGCGCACGGGCCGTTCTGAAGGCCGATCAATTCGGCGGCCACGCCAGCCGCCTGAAGCGCCGTACCGAGGTTCTTGTGCGAAACGTACGGCAACCACTCGTTGAAGATGCGTTCACATTTGTCGTATGTGAACCCGTAGGCGTTCAGATGCTCGTCCGCGAAACGGATCTGGCGCATGGCCTCCTTCGGCGCGGAGTAGGAGTGAAAAGAGAAAAAGTCGAGCGGCCAACCGTTCTTCTGCGCGGCGGCGAGGAACTTGTGCGAACAGTCCACGAAGTACGTCATGCGGGGCGAGGCGTTCGCAGCGGGCACATGGTCCGACCCCACGCCGGCGTAGAAGCCGCAATGTCCGTAGCCGCCGATTTTGAGATGTGGGAACTTCGCTTTCAGATACGGCGCCACCGTGCCGTAGAGGCGCATGTATTCGGTGAAGGGCGCACGGAACATCGGATTCTTCGCGTCGTCTGGATTGTTCTCCGGCTCGTTCCAGATTTCCCAGTACTTGATTTTGAACGTGAACCCGTTCGCCCAGCCTTCCGTGTAGTGGCGGATGATCTTCTCGCAGACGCGGCCCCACTTTGCGAAGTCTTCCGGGGGCTGGATGCGTTCGGGCGGGTAGCCGCATTCGACGAAGTTCTCAATCGTCACGCCGAGACGGAAGAAGGGTTCGACGCCGTTCGCCATCAAATTCTTGATCAGCGAATCCGTGAACGCGAAACGATAGTTCTTCGGATCGTTTTCGTCCGCGCCGAAATCGCGGAAGATGTTGGGGACGTCCACGTAAAACCCACCGCCCAACCAACCGCCCACGTCGTGCAGGCGTGAATAGGGGATGCCGGCCTCTTTGAGGTAGCGAAACATCCACGGATTGTGTGGCATACCGATCATCGGCGGCTGCCCGACGCCGTTCACAGGCTTCACCGGGCCTTTCACCACCGTGAAGTCAACCTTCACCTCGGCGCCGTGCGCCACCAGAACCGTCCATACGGCCATCAACATCAACAGGATTTTCTTCATGCCGAAATTATATCAGATTCGCGCTTGCTTTTCTCCCCAAAATTCAGTATCATATGAACCACTTTCCTCACAGGAGGGATGGCCGAGTGGCTGAAGGCAGCGGTTTGCTAAATCGCCATACGGACTAATCTCCGTATCGAGGGTTCGAATCCCTCTCCCTCCGCCAGTTGGAATGAAGCCGAA
>CAZTHR010000182.1:0-4468 GCA_964613265.1 uncultured Lentisphaeraceae bacterium
GATTTGTGCTATACTAGCACTACATTTCATGTGGAACCGGTTTCGTGCAGACGGATTCTCGGATGCCGACAGGTTCTCAAACCACCAAGAAGGAGAAGCGATGAGCAAGGCGACCTACGAAGCCGCGAAGAAAAAGTACGCCGCGATTGGCGTCGACACGGAGAAGGCCATCAAGACCCTTTCCAAAATTCCGATTTCGATGCACTGCTGGCAGGGCGACGACGTCGGTGGTTTCGAGAACGATCTGGGTGCCACGGGCGGCATCCAGACGACGGGCAACTATCCCGGCAAGGCCCGTACGCCGGAAGAACTGATGGCCGATATCGACAAGGCCCTCTCCCTCATCCCCGGCAAGCACCGCATCAACCTCCATGCCTGCTATGCGATTTTCGAGGACGGGCAGAAAGCCGACCGCGACAAAATCGAGCCGAAGCACTTCAAGAAGTGGGTCGACTTCGCGAAGAAGCGCGGGCTGGGCATCGATTTCAATCCGACGTTCTTCTCGCATCCGCTCGCGACGGGGTTGACGCTCTCGCATGAGGATCCGAAGATCCGCAACTTCTGGATCAAGCACGGCATCCAGTGTTTGAAAATCGCCGAGTACTTCGCGAAGGAACTCGGTACGCCCTGCGCCGTCAACTTCTGGGTGCCGGACGGCTTCAAGGACGATCCGACGGATCGCTTCGGGCCGCGCAAGCGTCTGAAAGAGTCGTACGACAAAATCTTCAAGTACAAGTACAACAAGAAGCTCGTCATTCCGACAATCGAATCCAAGCTCTTCGGTATCGGCGTCGAAAGCTGCACGGCCGGGTCGCACGAGTTCTACATGGGCTATGCGCTCAAGAACAATCTTCTCTGCCTGCTCGACATGGGGCATTTCCACCTGTCTGAGTCGGTGTCGGACAAGATTTCCTCGTTGCTCCTCTTCTCCGGCAAGGTGGCGTTCCACGTGTCGCGCCCGGTTCGCTGGGATTCCGACCATGTGATCCGCTACGACGATGCCGTCCGCGCCGCCGCGCATGAGATGGTGCGTCTCGGGCTGGACAACTTCATCATCGCGCTCGACTACTTCGATGCCTCGATCAACCGCATTGCGGCGTGGGTGCTCGGGATGCGCAATATGCAGAAGGCGCTCCTCGAAGCCCTCCTGGAGCCGACGGACACGCTCAAGCAGCTCCAGAACGACCACGACTACACGATGCAGCTCGTCCTTCAGGAAGAGCTCAAGATGTATCCGATCGATGCCGTGTGGGAAGAGTTCTGCGACCGCGCAAAACTGCCTGCCAACCAGGATTGGATGTCCGACGTGCTCACGTACGAACAGGACGTCCTTCTCAAACGCGCGTAGGCGAAGCACGAAAGGTTTTCCATGGACAATGGCAAGTACCTGATTCGTTGTACCCCTGTGCAGGGGTACAACAAGATTTTCGACGTCGGCGAATACAAGATGAAGCTGACGCAGTTCGGTCTCGTCAAACTCGCGGCCGGTACGCGCTACGCGGCCACGACGGGCGAAATGGAAGTGGCGTTCGTCCTGATGGGCGGGTCGTTCAAAGCCTCTGGCGACGGTTGGTCGTTCGCCGTCGAGAACGGTCGGGCGAATCCATTTTCCGGCAAGCCGCACTGCCTCTATCTTCCGCGCCGTACGACGTATGTCATCGAAGCGTTGACGGATGTCGAACTCGCCTACAACGGTTCGCCCGCCACGCGCGACACGGCGCGGCCTACGCTGATTCGTCCCGAAGACACGCGGCATATCGAACTGGGCAAGGATAACTGGACGCGCACGAGCGAAATCATCCTCGACGAGACGTTCGACAGCGAACACCTCTACATCGGCGAGGGCATGATTCCCTCCGGCAACTGGTCCGGCTATCCCTCCCACCGCCATGACGTCAACAATCCGCCGGCGGAACTGGACATGGAGGAAACGTACTTCTACCTCTTCAATCCGTCGCGTGGCTTTGGTTTCCAGAGCATCTATCTGCCGGACGGTTCGTTGAACGAGGCCTACCGTGTACAGGATCACGATACGGTGGCAATCGCCGAAGGCTACCACCCGCTCGTCGGTGCGCCCGGCTACCAGATGTACTATCTTTGGACAATGGCCGGCGCACAAGGGCGCGGCTTGATCTCTTCCATGGATCCCGCCCACGCCTGGGTCAAGAACGCCTGACGCGGAGGTTCGGTTATGCGCATCCTGCTTGGTATCGATTACGGTACGGGTGGCTGTAAGGTCACGGCATTGGGGACGGACGGTTCGTTCCAGGGCGAGGCTTCGACCGAATACGTGACCTATCACGACCATCCCGGTTGGAGCGAGCAGGAACCGGGCGACTGGTGGACGGCGTTGCGCGAATCGCTGCGGAAACTCAGCGCACAGGGCGTCGACCTTCGTGCCGTCGCCGCCTGTGCGCTCGACGGTTCCACGCACAACGCCGTGCTGATGGATGCCGCGTACCGCCCGATTCGTCGTACAATCATGTGGACCGACCAGCGCGCGACCGTCGAGTGCGATGTTCTGCGCGCGGGGTGGGGCGAGAAGGTGTTTGCGACGGCCTACCAAATGCCGGCGCCGACGTGGACGCTGCCGCAGCTCATGTGGCTCAAGGCGCATGAGCCGGACGTGCTTGCCCGCACGGAACACGTGTTGTTCGTGAAGGACTATGTGCGCTATCTGTTGACGGGGACTGCCGCGACGGATCGCATCGAAGCCCAGGGGACGCTCTTTTTCGACATGGCGAAGGGCGACTGGTGCGACGAACTCGTTGCGCTCGCGGGCTTGAAGCGCGCGGCGTTGCCCGGTTTCATCGCGCCGACGGATGTGGCGGGGCATGTGACGAAAGATGCCGCCGCGTTTACGGGACTGCCCGAAGGGACGCCCGTCGTCTGCGGGTCGAGCGACAGTGCCGTGGAAGACTACGGTGCAGGGGCCGTCGAGCCAGGCGATCTTATCCTCAAACTCGCCACGGCGGGCAACGTGAATGCGATGACGGCAGAGGCGCATCCACATCCGAAGACGCTCACCTACTCGCATATCGTGCCGGGGATGTGGTATTCCGTCTCCGCCACGAATGCCGCCGCGCTTTGTCAGCGGTGGTTGCGCGACACCTTCTTCAGGGACGTTGCCGGTGCGGCGGGGCAGAATCTCTATGCGTTCATGGACGCCGAGGCCGCTACGAGCGACATCGGCGCACGTGGCGTTTTTTTCCATCCCTATCTGCAAGGTGAACGCTGCCCCTACTGGGACGCGAACCTGCGGGCGAGTTTCACCGGCGTCTCCATTGGCACGACGCGCGGCGACTTCTGTCGGGCGTTGTTGGAAGGCGTGGCGTTTTCGCTGCGCGACTGCTACGGGACGCTGAAGGAAATGCGGTTGCCCGTGAAACGCATCTTCCTCATCGGTGGCGGGGCGCGGTCGAAGCTCTGGAGCGAAATCGTGGCGAACGTCTTCAATTGTTCCGTGCAGGTGCCCACGCCGGGCGACGCTTCGTTTGGGGCGTGTCTGTTGGCGGGCACGGGTATTGGCGTGTTCACGGATGTGAAGGATGCCGTGGCGAAGTGCCTGCACGTCGATCGCACGGTTGCGCCCGATCCGGCGGCGGCGGCGCGGTACGACGAACTCTACGCCGACTACGTGCGCATCCACGATGCGCTCGCGCCGGTCTACTCGGCGCGCGGCGTCTCCTGACGCGATGTGGCGCCGTTCGTCGGTGCGGGCGTTTTCAACGGACGAAACCAGCGGATGCCACGCGGGCGGATGGCGAAGCGGCGGATGCCGTTGAAGCGCGTGTCCGTCTTCGACCAGTCCGCGTCGTCGCGGCAATCTCGGAGATAGCTGGCGATGGCGATGACCTTTCCGCTGCGGTTCAAGACTGGGCTTCCGCTGTTGCCGGAAACGAATTTGGCATCGACTTCCAGTTCCTGCGGGCCGACGCCAAGGACGCGGCCGCGAATTTCCGTCACGACGCCACGTCCGTCGCTGTTGCCGAGAACGACGATGGGTTCGCCGATATCCGGCAGACCCGTTTCGAGCCGGAATGCGGGGACGGTTTCGTTGAGTTCGAATCGTGCCAGGTCGCTGTTCCGCGCGAAGTCGCACGTGCCAAGTTCGAGGGGGCGGCCGTCGAGGCGCGTGGCACGTACGAATGGGGCGTCGCGCACGACGTGGGCGTTGGTGAAGAGATAGACACGCCCGCCGTCGTGGAGCAGGAACCCCGATCCCGTTTTGTCGCCCGCGACGACAACGGCCAGTTTGTCTTTGGCCGCACCGAATGACGACGCGGGGGTGCTTTTTTGGAAGGGGATGCGTCCATCGGCTTTCAGCGCGTTCCAGTTGTCGCGAAAGGCCTCCCACGGAGATTTGCGCGGCGGCGCGTCGGCAAACGCCAAACGGCCCGCGAGAATCCCCGCGAGCATGAAAAACAAGAAATGAGCGTGTGCCATGTCCCTCAGTATAGCACAAAGG
>CAZTHR010000183.1:0-4458 GCA_964613265.1 uncultured Lentisphaeraceae bacterium
CCGTCTGGATGAACGACGACTGGGACGTCGCTGGCCCGCAGGGCGCGTTGACGCTGGCGCCGGGCGAGAAGAAGACGCTTTCCTTCACGGGCACGGCCAAGGCCCGCGCACTGGACGCGCTCTATCCCGTCCACGCGACGTTCACGCCGGACGGCGCGGACGCGAAGGCCGTCGTACCGCATCCCATCGCCATCTTCCAGTACAAGAATCCGAATGCGCCGCGCGCACTGCCGAAGCGGAAGCCGCCGAAACTCGTCCCAGGCGCGTTCGCGCTGGATCAGGGATTCACGCGGACGGTCAGCCTTGAAGTCGGCGGCAAGACGGTGCGTCTGGCAAACACCGGCGACGCGGGCGAATGGGGCGGCGGGATGCGCAACGGCAACATGGCCGCCGACGGGGAGTGGAAGCGCGGCTTCACCTCCCATCCGCCCTACATGAAAGGCGCGGGTTTCATCTGGAGCGACTTCCCGCTGGAACTTCCGGACGTCCGGCCAATCGCCGTGCGCGTTTCGAATTTCCTCGTCTCGAACGGCAACCAGCCGCCTTCCGACGGCGTGGAGTACAAAATCCTCGTCATTGAGGACGGCCAGCCGCCGAAGGAACTCGCCTCGCACATCGTGAAGAAAACGCTGACGTGGCAAGACCTTTCCGCCGATCTGTCTGCCTATGCGGGGAAGAAAATCGCCCTGCGTCTCTGGACGGGGCCCGGCCCGAAGATGAACACCTGTTGCGACGGCGGCGGCTGGGGCGACGTCCGTCTTGAAATCGGCCCGCAGCCGAAGGTGTTGACGGCGGCCGACTGGGCGGCGCGCGAGGCGTCCGCCGTCGCGGCGGCGCAGCGGGCGCTGACGGACGGCGCGGGCGAGAACCGCTACGTGCTGGACGCGAACGGCGTCCGCTACGGCGCGGCCGTTGTGCCGGGCGAACGCGGTCTCGTCGATGGCGTCCTGGCGTTCACGGACGGGACGCGCACGATTTCCTACCGGGGTTTCACGGCGCGGGTGGATACGGCGGACGGCGGCGCGGCCCCGCAGCCGCAGGCGGACGTCCGCGTGGAGAAGGGGACGCTGCGCATCGCGTGGTCGATTCCCGGCGTCGTGCGCGATCCGCAGGGCTTTCCGCGCTTGGGCGACATTGCCGTCGGCCCCGCGTCCGAAAGGCCTGTGCGCGTTTATGCCGGTTTCGGCAACGTGATCCAGAACCCCAAGGCGTTTTCGCTCGGCGCGGGCGGCTTTACGCTCTCGACGCGCCACGTGGGCGCGGACTACGCGAACGGCCTTTCGGTCGTCCAGGCGGTCGACCTGCCGCCGGACGCCGTCGTCTGCGACGGCGACAAGAACCTCTTCTCGCTCCACGCGCACCACGACGCCACGTTCACGTTCGTGCCGTCGTCGAAAGGCGCGTTCGAGGCGGGGCGTCGTTTCCGCGCCGTGTCCGGCTACCGCAAGAGCCCCGGCCGCGACGCGCTCGGTGCGCGGATGTGCCTCGACCAGTGGGGCGGCGACTACGCACGGGCGGCGGAGGATCTGCGCAAGGCCGCGAAGTACGGTCTCAACGACGCGATTTTCGTGAAGCACGACTGGCAGGCCTGGGGCTACGACTACCGTCTGCCGGAAATCTACCCGCCGCGCGGCGACGCGGCCGCGTTCGGTGATATGCGCAAGGCCTGTGCTGAAGGGGGGATGCTGTTCTGCCCGCACGACAACTACACGGATATCTATCCGGACGCGGAGAACTACTCCTACGACCTCGTGGTGTTCAATCTCGACGGAACGCCGCAGAAGGCCTGGTACCACGGAACACGCCATGCGCTGTCGTACCGCTGGGCGCCCCATGCGTTCCGTCCGTGGTGTCTGCGCAACGCGAAACTCCTGCGCGAGGGCTACGACCCCGACGCGGTGTTCATCGACGTGCTGACCGCGCATGGCCCGTTCGACTATCTCGACCGCGAAGGCCGTTTCCATCCGAAGTCCGAAACGTCCCATTATTGGGGCGAGGCCTATCAGACCTATCGCGAGGGCTATCGGCGGCCGGATGCCGTCTGCGTGAGCGAGGCGGGGCAGGATCATCTCGTCGGCGTGCTGGACGCCGGGCAGAGCGACCACTTCACGGCCAGCAAGTGGCTGGGCGGGACGGACAGGTTCGAGGACGCCGAGCGGACGCCGTGGCACGACATCGCCACGCACAACTACTTCGTCCTCTTCGCGGGCGGTCTTGGCGGACGCTACCAGGAAGAGGCCTGGCACACGGGCGGCGACGCCGAACTTCACGGCTACGGTTCGGACGACTACCTCTCGAACGCCATCATCGGCGGCCGCAACCCGATGTGCGACGGCCCGTTCTCCCGCAACGCGGTGAAGACGTACTGGATGCAGCATGACGCCTGCGCGGAGCTCGGCGCGGCGGAGTTCCTCGACCTCACGTACGAGGACGGCAACATCCACCGCCAGCATTCGTTCTTCTCCGACGGCGGCGAGGTCTGGATCAACCGCCAGACGAACGAGACGTGGACGCTGCCCAATGGCGTCGTCCTGCCGCCCTACGGCTACTACGCGAAGACGCCGAACACGGAATCCGGCATCGTGCTGCGTGACGGCCAGCGCGTTGGCTATGCGAAAGGTGCGAATGTCGACTTCTTCGATGCGCGCAAGCCGATCGCCGCGCAGACGGCGACGTCCCGTGCGGTCAAGGGCGAGACGCTGGAGCGCAATCATGTCCGCGTGACCGTGGACTGGGAGACGCGCCGTGCCGAAAAGGACTACCAGGCGTTCGTGCACGTCTGCAAGCCGGGCGCGCCGCACGAGGGCATCGTGTTCCAGTGCGGCCTCGGCGTGACGGCGCAGATGTTCGCGACGCCGGGGCGTCATGTGGCGACGATGGACGTGCGGGTGCCCGATTCCGTGGAGGCCGGCACGTACGAGATCCGCTACGGCGCCTGGCGTCCCACGGGCGGCGGACGCATGGCGATCGGCGGGGCGCCGAGCGACGGCGGGCGTCGCGTCCATGGCGGCGACGTCGTGGTCGAAAAGGCCGACGGCAAGGTCGTGCGCGTGACGTGGCGGCCGACGGACGAACGGGCGGACGCGCGGGCGGCGCGGAACCGTCTGCTCGGCGTGAACGTGGATGGCCGGCAGATTCCGTTCGCGGGCGTGAAGACGGACGGCTCGTTCCGCCTTTTGCGGCCGATGGTTTGTGCGGGCGGTATTTCCGGTATCTTCGGTGCGAAGAAGCCAGGTGCATGGCGGATTGTGCCGTTGCCGTATTCCGAGGGCTTTTCGGCGGAGATCGACCTCGCCGCGTTTGGCGCGGCGAACGCGAAGGTCGCCGCCGTGGAGGCGGTTGACGCCGAAGCCGGCGCGGCGGCGCCGACGTGGACGCAGAACGGGACGACGCTGACGCTTTCGTGCGACGCGCGGGCGTTCGCCTACGTCATCCGCTGGGCGGAGTAGGGTTTCGGACACTCCATCCCAGCCATCCATGGCAGACGATCCGCACCATTCAAAAGGGCTGGTGATGCGATCTCTCGCACGGACGTTTCTTGCCCTTGCCCTGTTGGCGGGGCTGCCCATGGCCGTTCGGGGCGGAGTGATGGTCGAGCCGTCATGCGTCGATCTCGGCGCGGTCCGTTTGTCGGAACGGCCGTCCCTGTCGTTCGATCTCCTGAACGACGGGGCGGCGTCCGTGCGAATCGTCGAACTCGTGCGGACGTGCATTTGCGGAACGCTGTCGGTCGATACGCCCGTGCTGGCGCCGGGCGGACGCGCCGTGCTCCAGTTGACGTTCGATCCGTCCGTCCTGCCCGACGGGCCGTTCTTGAAAACGTTCTACGTGCGAACGGACGATGCGCGGTGCGCCGTGCTGGCCGTGACGGCGCGGGGGACGGTTTCGCCCGAGTGGCGAATCACGCCGTCGCGCCATGTCCATTTGGCGGACGATGCCGCGACGGCCGTTTTTGACATTCGTTCGGATATCGAACGCGCGGACTTTTCCCGTTGCCGCGTACGCGATGCCGAAGGGCGGGTGCTGGACGGCTCGGTGGTGCTCTCGTCCTTGTCGGATGGTGTTCGCGTCGCGTTCACGCCGCCCCCTTCGACGAATGCGGCGTTTCGCACGTGGACGTTGGATCTTCGGGGTGGTGGGGAGGCGCAACTCTGCCTGTCGGTTTCCTCCGGGCGGGAGGCCGTCTGGCGGTGCGAACCGCATCGCGTTCGTCTGCCCCGTTCGGAGGGCGAACAGGATGTGGAAATTCCGATTCGCCTCGTCGTGGACGCCGCTGCGCGTACGCGCGTGGCCGTCGTGCGGCCGGAGCGGATTGTTCTCGTGGACGCCCCGTCCGGGGTTCGTCTCGTGCCGGATGGGACGGTGACGTGGAAGGCCGTTCCCATGCGTGTGCGGATTTCGGCGGCGGCGGCGCGGAGTTGGCGGTCGCAGACGTTGCGCATCGCCCTGCCGGACGGT
>CAZTHR010000184.1:0-4423 GCA_964613265.1 uncultured Lentisphaeraceae bacterium
CCGGCTTACCAGAATCCCCAGGCACCGCGCACGATGACGTGGAGGGCGAGGAGGAGATTGGTGCCGACGTGCGCGAGGATGGCCGCGCCGAGGCCGACGCGGATGGCGAGCAGACCGTAGACGGCGCCGGCAAGGGCGGCCGCGAGCGGGCGGTCGTGTTCCAGCGTGAAGAGCAGGATCATCCAGAGAAACGCCGAAAGGTCGAACTTCGCCAACGACGCCGAGGCGAAATCCCGGTTCTGCAGCCAGCGATAGAGGAACGAGCGGAAGAAGACTTCCTCCACGGGCGCAATGACGAACGCGCTGCCGATGAGTTTGATGATTGTCAGCGTCCAGCCACACACAGCCGGTTCGTAGGGTGAGGATGTTGCCGGTGGCGGCAGGGTGCCGATCGGATAGACGAGCCACGTCCGATACCACGCCGAACATTCGGGCGCGATCCAAAGAACGGCCACGGCCAGACCTCCGACAAGGCCGGCGCCGATTGTACGAAGGGACGGCCTGTAGGGACGCCACCGCATCCAAAGGAGCAGGGCCGCGCCCACGATGGCCGTCGCCGCCGTGCGGATGGCGTACGTCCCCGCCGTGGCCGGCAACAACATTTGCAAGCCGATCCAGACGAGGAAGGGCGCGGCGTGGGTGATGAAGTTCTGTGATTCGCGTGTCACGCGCCCATTCTACCACAAACGTCCGTGCGTATGGTATAATCGCACCATGAAAAGAAGAGAATTTCTGTCAGGCGCGGCGTTGGTCGCTGCCGCTACGGCCGTCCCCGCCACGGCCGCCGCCCAGAAGCCGGTGGCGCGGCCGCGTAAACCGTTCGAGGGAATCGGCGATGCGCCGTTCACTGTGGGCGAGCCCTGCCTTCAGGCGCCCGCCGAAACGACGATGGGCGTGACGTGGCGCGTTTCCGGCCTTGCGAAGGGCGTGGTGGAGATTGCGGACAATCCGGACATGAACCAGGCGCGGACGGTGAAGTCCGGCGGCTACGGTCTCGTGCCGATCGACATTTCCACGTTGGCCGTCCGTCTGGAAGGGTTGCGGCCCGGCACACGCTATTGGTATCGCACGGTCACGACGCCGTTCACGGACTACAAGAATATCTACGACGCGAAATTGGGCAAACCCGTCGTCGGCGCCGTCCATTCCTTTACGACGTTGGGCACGGCGGCCACGCCGCATTTCTGCGTGATGAACGACACGCACGCGCAGTGGGGCGCGTTCGAGCGCGTTGTCCGGAAGGTCAAGGATATCAACCCCACCGTTCTTCTCTGGAACGGCGACGCCACGAACACGACGCAGGAAAAGGAAACGGCCGTGCGCATCTTCCTCGATCCGCCGATTCGCGGCAAGGACTATGGCGCGGACATCCCGACGTGTTTCGTCAGCGGCAACCATGATTTTCGCGGGAGCTGGATCTCTCGGAAAGAGGAAGTCGTGCAGGCTCGCCATCCGGCGGAACGGACGGGCGCGGAGTGGGATCTCAAATGGAACTTCGCCGTGCGGCTGGGCGAGTTGGCGTTGATTGGGCTCGACACGGGCGAGGACAAGCCGGACGCCCATCCGAAATGGTTCGGGCTCGCGAACTTCGAGCCGTACCGTCGGGCGCAGGCCGCGTGGCTGGAGAAGGCGTTGACGCGGCCGGACATCGCCGCCGCGCCGTTCAAGGTCGTCTTCTGTCACATTCCGCTCTATGCCGCGCCAGACGGGCCGGACTACCCGCACGACGGCGTGAAAATCGACCCGAACGATTTTGCCTACTGGTCGCGGGAATGCCACGACCTCTGGAGTCCGATTCTCGTGCGGCACGGCGTGAAACTCGTCATCGCCGCGCACCAGCACAAGTACCGCTACGACGCGCCCGACGCGACGCGGCCGTGGGCGCAGATCGTGGGCGGCGGGCCGGAGATGCCGGAGAACGATGCCGCGCGGTTCCCCACCGTGATCGAAGGACGCGTCGAACAGGGCGAACTGACCGTGACCGTCCACAACATCAAGCGCGGCGTCGTTCAGGCCGTCCATACGTTCAAGAAAGGCTGACAGCCCATGCGGACATCCCTGTGGTCTTGTCGATTGATCGTCGTCTGCATCTGCGCCGTATGGGCCGCCGTTTTCGGTCGTGCGGGCGCGGCGGTCGATCCGGAGACGGTGTTCACCCATCCGCCGCTCCGCGCGAAGACGGGCGTGTGGTGGCATTGGATGGGGTGCAACGTGACGCGCGAGGGGATTGTCCGCGATCTTGACTGGTTCAAGGAGATAGGCGTTGGCAGCGCGACGATTTTCGGCATGGCGGACGTTTGTACGCCGTGGGCGACGCCGATTGCCAACAGTCGGACGGCGGGGCTGGTGGCGTTCACGCCCGCCTGGTGGGCGTTTGTGCGCTTCGCCTGCGAGGAGGCCGAAAAGCGTGGCCTTGAACTCGGCCTCCACAACTGCCCCGGCTACACGTCGACGGGCGGGCCGTGGATTCCGCCGCACCTCGCCATGCGCGAACTCGTCTTCAACGTGACGAATGCCGAGGCGCAGATTTCGTTGACCGCGCACGCGGACTTTCCGGTCTACGACGAGACCAAGGGTACGTTTGGAAAACCGGACATTCCTGCGCGGCGGACGGATCTGCAGGAAATCGCCACGGTCGGCGGCGTCCGCGTCCAGCACATTCCCATGGGTTCGTTCGTCCAGCCCGCGCAAGGAGCGGCGTTCGGACTTGAGTGCGACAAGATGAACCCCGATGCGGTGGCGTACCATCTGGACCACGTGATCGACGATCTTAAGCGTTATGTCGGCGATCAGATCGGACGCGGGCTTCGCTTCATCCTGCTCGACAGCTACGAGGCGGGCCGTCCCACGTGGACGCCGCGTCTGCGCGAGGAGTTCCAAGCGCGGCGCGGGTACGATCCGTTGCCGTATCTGCCCGTGCTGGGCGGGTTCAAGGTTGCGGACGCGGCGACGGAGCAGACGTTCAAGGCCGACTACGAACGCACGATCAAAGACCTCTACCGCGACGTCCTTTTCAAGACGATGCGGGCGAAGTTGAACGCCATTGGGCTTGAATTCGCCTGTGAACCCTACTGGGGACCGTTTGATTCGCGTGAATGCGCGGCGTACGTGGATCGTCTGATGACGGAGTTCTGGTATTCCCCGAAACGCGACGGCAGTCTGCCCGGTTCGCTCGGCTGGAATCGCTGGATCGGGCCGGATGGTCGGCGGCACAACGTCATCGAGGCGGAGGCGTTCACGGGACAGCCGGACGTTTGCCAGTGGACGGAGACGCCCGCGTTGCTCAAGGTCTGCGGCGATCGGCAGTTCGCGCGCGGTGTCAATCGCTTCACGCTCCACACGACGCCCCTGCAACCGTGGGAGGATGCCGTGCAGCCGGGCATGACGATGGGGCGTTGGGGGGTGCATTTCGGGCGCACACAGACGTGGGCGACATCCGGAAAAGCCTGGTTTGCCTATTTGAACCGCTGCCAGGCGCTCCTTCAGTGGGGCGAGCCGACGGACGCCGTGCGCCTCGCGGGCCACAACATCCAGCCGGCGGGGACGTCTGTTTCATCTTTGGCGCGATGCGCGGACGGTCTGTACGTGTTCTTTCTCGTCAACCACGCCGACCATCCCGCCACGCTGGAGGCGGAACTGCCGGCAGGCGTGGCCCGGGCGCCGGAGTGGTTCGATCCCGTGACGGGGCGCATCACGCCGCTCGTACCGGTGCGCGGCCGCGTTCCGCTTGCGCTGCCATCCGGCGGCAGCGGATTTCTCGTCCTGCGCCGTCCCGCCGCGTCGTGTGCGCCGACGCCGTTGAGCGCCTACGTCCAGCGCGGCGCGGCGGCCTGTCCGAACGTGCAGCGCCTGTCCGCCGCCTGGACGGTTGCGTTTCCCGCGCAGGGGACGAACGCGGCGCAGACTGTTGAAATGGGGACATTGACGGACTGGACGCGCCTGTCGCGTCCGTCCCTCCGTTATTTCAGTGGTACGGCGACGTATCGAACGGTGTTTGACGCGCCGGCGGCGGGCGTGGCCGATACATTGCGGATTCTGTCGCTGGGTGACTGTCAAGGGCAGATCGCCCGTGTCGTGCTCAACGGGCGCGATCTGGGGACGGCGTGGTGTGAACCGTACGAGGTCATCGTGCCCGGCGGGGTGGTGAAGCTTGTCGGGAACGAACTGGAAATCGAATTCACGAACGTCTGGGCGAACCGGTTGATCGGCGACGAGCAGGAACCGCCCGATTGCGCGTTCGTGCCGGCGCCGTATCCCGGCGGACAGTATTTGAAAAGTTTTCCGGCATGGTTTGTCGAGCGGACGCCGCGTCCGTCGCCGGGGCGTGTCTGTTTCACGACGTGGAACTACTTCACGAAAGATTCGCCGCTCGTTCCCTCCGGCCTTCTCGGCCCCGTTGCGCTCCGTTGGTAGGGGCGCGGTG
>CAZTHR010000185.1:0-4422 GCA_964613265.1 uncultured Lentisphaeraceae bacterium
GTTCCACTTTTCATCAAGGAAGGAAAACGAATCATGAAGATGACATGGCAACCGTCTCGTATCAAGCGCGCGCGCAAGATCGGTTATCGCGCCCGTAAGGCGACCAAGGGCGGCCGCAAGATTCTGGCTCGCCGCCGCGCCAAGGGTCGTAAGCGCCTGACGCAGGTCTAAGAATTTCGCGCACCTATGTCTACGCGGCTCCCCGGGGTGAAGTACAAGAGCGTCTTCGACCGGGGGCGTTCCTTTCGCGGACGTCTCCTCGTCGCGTGGGTCTTGCGCTCTACGAACGCCGGCCGTCAAGCCGGCGTTGTCGTTTCCAAGAAGAGTTTTCACGACGCGGTGGACCGGAACCGGGCCAAGCGGATTCTCCGCGAGGGGTTTCGTCTCGTCTCTCCCGAATTGGCGGCGGATGTCGACTGGGTGCTCGTCGGTCGTTCGACGCTCAAAGGGCGGCGCACGGCGGATGTGATGTCGGAATTGCGCTATTTGGCGGCGAAAGCCCATGTGAAAGCATGACGCGCGTCTTGATTCTGCTCGTCCGGGCCTATCAGGTCGTGTTGTCGCCGCTCTTCCGCGGATGTTGCCGGTTCGAGCCGTCGTGTTCAAACTACGCCATTGAGGCCCTGCGGGTGCATGGCGCGTGGAAGGGGACGGTTCTCACGGCGTGCCGGCTGTTGCGTTGCCGTCCGTTCGGGCCGAGCGGCTACGACCCCGTGCCTCCCAAAGGCCGTTGGCGGAACGCGCTCATCGACGGGTTGAACGCCCGTGCGAAGACGAATCGAATTTGAAAGAAAGAAAAACGGAACGTATGAACAAACAGGACAAGATCATCTGTTTCATCATCGGCCTCGCGCTGATTGGCTGGATGTGGCATTCGATGCAGGAGCAGAAGAAGAACGCCGAAATCAACGCCCGTCGTGCGGCGGCCGTTGCACACGTCCAGCGGCAACAGACCGCCGCGAACGCGACGTCGGATGCGGCGGGGAAAACCGCACCCGCCGCCACCGAGGCGGCGAAACTGACGGCGCCGGCGTCCGCGCAGCCGAAGGCTCCCGAAAAATTTGAAACGCTGAAGAACGATCAGGTCGAGCTCACGTTGTCGACGCGCGGTGCCGTGGTGAAGTGTGCGCGGATGCTTAAGTACGCGCAGGGTGCGGGACGTCTTTCGGACGAAAATCCGCCGCTCGTGCTCGATTTTGCGGCCGCGCCGGCGTTCGCGCTCGAAGGCGTGCCGGGGCTGGCGGCGGATGCCGACTACCAGGTGGCGCAGCGGGGCGCGGATTTCGTTGTGTTCAAGAACGACAGGGCTACGCGCAAAATCACGCTCAAGGCCGACTATCGGATTGAACTGGAGGAGACGTTCGCCGAAACGGCGGGCGTTCCCAATCGTCTGTCGCTTGGTATCGCGTCGCTCGGTTCGTCGAACAACGACATCCTTTCCATCGACTCGTGGGTGGAAGGCCCCAAGCCCCATGTCATGCACCATGGTGACGACGGCGATTCGCCGCTCAAGAGCTACCTCGTGGGCGGCGCAGTGGGTGGTTGCGGCGGTTCGAAGAACGCGCAGGGCATCCCCGTTTCCAGTTCCGTCGATATTCAGGGGCGGCAGGGCTGGATTGCCGTCAAGAACCGTTTCTTCGTCCTCGCGCAGGCCAGCAGTTCCGAGCCGAACATCGGTTTTCGCGCGACGATGAACCGCGACCCGAAACAGGCGGCGTACAAGCTTGAATCCGTGTCCGCCGCCGCCGCCTATGCGGAAGTTCCGGCGCAGCGCACGTCTGTCTTCTACATGGGACCGAAGAAGCAGACGCTGCTGTGGAATCTCGGAATGCGCGACGTGATGGAATTCGGCATGTGGCGGTGGGTCTGCTATCCGATGGTGTGGTTGCTCAATGCGTTCAATGTGCTTGTGCCCAACTACGGTGTCGGCATCATCTTGCTCACGATCCTCGTACGGATTCTCTTCTGGCCGCTCACGCACAAGTCCACGCTCAGTATGCGCAAGATGCAGGAAATCCAGCCGAAGATCAAGGAGATCCAGAAGTTGTACAAGGACAATCCGCAGCGTCTGCAGCAGGAAACGTGGCAGGTCTATCGCGAGAACAAGGTGAACCCGATGGCAAGCTGTCTGCCGATGCTCGTGCAGATTCCCGTGTTCATCGCCCTGTTCACGGTGTTGCGTTCGGCCGTCGAACTGCGCTATGCGCCGTTCCTGTGGATTTCGGACCTTTCCGAGCCGGAAGCGCTTTTTGCGACGTGGTTTCCCTTCGGCGGGCTGAACATCCTGCCGCTCGTCATGGCCGGTCTGACGATGTTGCAGAGCGCGTTCACGCCCTCGACGGGCGACAACCGCCAGCAGCAGATGATGATGTTCATGATGCCGATCATGATGCTCGTGATGTTCTACAACTTCCCCAGTGCGTTGTCGCTCTATTGGGCGCTCAGCACGGCCTTCGGCGTGGTGCAGGCCTGGTGGGTGCGTCGGAAGTATGGAACCCCGGCGGCGGGCGGTACAGGTGGCGCGGTGGAGCCGGATGCCATTGAAATGCCTGAAACGCGCCAGATGCGGCGTCATCGTTAAAAGGAGTAAAATCATGGAAGTCGTTGCAACTGAAAACGCGCCCCAGGCGCTGGGTCCCTACAGTCAGGCCATCAAGGCGGGCGGGTTCGTGTGGTGTTCCGGGCAGATTCCAATTGACCCCGCCGTGAATGCCGTGACGGCCACGACGATCGAAGACCAGACGCGGCAGGCGATCACGAATCTCCGGCACGTCCTCGAAGCGGCCGGCGCCGGGCTGGACAAGGTTGTCAAGACGACGGTCTTTATCAGCGACATGAACGACTTCGCCGCGCTTAACGCGGTCTATGCGGAGATGTTCGGTGCGACGAAACCGGCCCGCAGCTGCGTCCAGGTGGCGCGTCTGCCGAAAGACGTGAAAGTCGAAATCGAAGCGGTCGCCGCCTTGTCTTGACGATGAACAGTCGGAGGACAGCCGCGTTCATCGTCGGCCGGTGGCTGGCGACGCATGAGTTTCCGAACGAACTGCTGCCGAAGGGCGGCTCGGATCGTGGATTCGTGCAGGATCTCGTCTACACGGTCGTGCGGCGGTTTCGTCCGCTCCGCAGTGTCTTGGGGCATTTGCTCAAAACGTGGCCGAAAGGCGAATTGGAAGCCCTGCTGCTCGTGGGCGCGGCTCAGATTCTCTACATGCCGGACGTGCCTGACTTCGCGGCCGTCGCCGAAACCGTGTCCGCCGCCAAGACGGGTGGTGCGGGGCGCCGGCTCGACCGCGTGGTCAATGGCGTGCTGCGCAACCTCATCCGCCGTCGTGCGGAGTTTGAAGCGTCCCTTGCCCAGGCGCCGCTGGCGGAACGTACGAGTTTCCCGAACGCGCTTGTGCGTCGGTGGGTTGCGCGTTACGGGGCGGAGAAAGCCGAGACGTTGGCCAATTGGTTCAACGCGCCGGCGGAGACGTGGCTGGCGTATGCGGACGGCCATTCCGAAAAGTTGGCGCGGGGGCGGCGCGTGGACGCGGTCGAAGGGTATGCCGACGGCGCGTTCGTCGTCCAAGACCCCGCCACGGCCGGTGCGGTGGACTTGCTGGATGTGAAGCCCGGCCTGTCCGTGCTGGATTTCTGCGCGGCGCCCGGCGGTAAGACGGCGCAGATCGCTTGGCGGTTGCGTCCACCTATGGGCGAGCCGTCCGACGGCGGGCGGCTCGTCGCGCAGGAAGTCAATCCGAAGCGGCGGGCGCGTCTCCAGACGAATCTTGAACGGTTGCGCCTTGATTGGGTCGTCGTCGTGCCAGATGTGTCCGCCACGCCGGCGGGGTCGGAATGTTTCGACCGTGTGCTCGTGGATGCGCCCTGTTCGAATACGGGGGTTCTCCGCCGGCGTCCCGATGCGCGGTGGCGGTGGAACGCCGAACATTTGAAGCAACTCTGCGCGTTGCAGGGGGAGATTCTGGAACGGGCTGCGAGCCGGGTGAAGCCGGGAGGTCGCCTCGTCTATTCGACGTGTTCGATCGAACCCGAAGAGAACGACGCGCGGATCGCCGCGTTCCTGTCCGCACATCCCGATTTTGAGGAGATCGGCCGCGTGGCATCCCTGCCATTTGAAACGGGACACGACGGTGCATTCGCCTGCGCCCTCGTCCGCCACGCCTGACACGCGCATTCCCCAACCGCTTCCCATTTTAAGTCGCGCCTTGTACGAGGCGCGTCTTTCGTTCTTGCAAAGGGATTCGATGAGGAAAAAAAAACGCGGCGCGTCCGAATTTGGACGAAAGCCGCTTTCAAAGTTTCCTGCCGAATGGTGGAGAAGAAGAGATTCGAACTCTCGACCCCCACGTTGCGAACGTGATGCTCTACCAACTGAGCTACTTCCCCAAGTGGCGGAAACGGTGCATAGTATATCAGATT
>CAZTHR010000186.1:0-4416 GCA_964613265.1 uncultured Lentisphaeraceae bacterium
ACGGTCGCCGTGTCGTGTCGCTCATTTCGACTATCCGCACATCCATTGTCGATTCCACATCCGTACCGTCCGCATGATTGCGGCCTCAGTGTTTTGTAGATTCTCATACCAGACCGAATTGCGTGACCGAAAGATTCTGACAGTCCATTCGGAAAGATTCAACGCGCACGAAGGGGTGAATTTTTCCGCGTATGTTGTACGTTGAAGGCATGAATCCTCACTTTTCGCCACTTGAATCCGCGTCTTTATGCTATAATACGTTCCTATGAGACACTACGAGAGACTGACACGGAAATTTTGGATGCGGGCCGTTTGCGGCCTTGTTTTGATGCTGGCGGGTACGGCGGTGGCCGAAACGCGGGTGGTTGCGATGCTGCCAGGCGAAAACTGGTGGGGCTTGGCCAACTTCTTCGGCACGAACATGCCGTTTACGGCCGAGACGTCGTTGAAGATCGACTTACGCAACAACAACTACCACAACCAGTGTGCGTCGTTGCTCGTTTCCGATCACGGCCGCGTGATCTGGAGCGATGCGCAGAGCGCGACGACGATTGAGAAGGGGACGATTACGATGGATGCCGCCGCGTCCGTGGTTATGACGACGGCTGGAAAGACCCTTCGCGAAGCGTTCGCGTTTGCATCGAAAACGTACTTCCCGCCGAGCGGCCGGACGCCCGATTTGCTGTTCATCTCCGCGCCCCAGTACAATACGTGGATTGAGTTGACCTACCATCAGAACGAGAAAGATGTTCTTGCCTATGCGCAGGCGATGCTCGATCATGGTCTTCCGCCCGGCGTCTTGATGATTGACGACACGTGGCAGTTCGCCTATGGCACATGGGCGTTCGATCCGCGCCGCTTCACCAATCCACGGGGTATGATGGACAAGCTCCACGCGCAGGGTTTCAAGGTCATGTTGTGGATGTGTCCCTACGTCTCGATGGATTCGCCGGAATTTCGGCGCGTCGCCTGGGGGCAGAATCCGGACGACGTACGCGGTTATCCGACGAAAGGCGGGTTCTTCCTTGATCCGCAGACGAAGCGCCCGAAAGCTTGTGACTGGTGGAACGGCGTCAGCGCGTTTCTCGATTTCACTCATCCGAATGGTCGCGCCTGGTTCAAGGAGCAGTTGGATCGTCTGCAACGCGACTACGGCGTGGACGGTTTCAAATTCGACGGCGCGGATCTGAGCGCCTACACGACGGCCGACCGCCTGTCCTACAAGGCCGACGCGACGTCTGGCGAACGCAACAAGGGTTTTGCGCAGTTTGCGGTCGACTACCCCGTGAGCGAATTTCGCAACGCCTGGCAGATGGCCGGCCAGCCGATCGTCATGCGTCTGCATGACAAGCCTCACCAGTGGGAGGCGTTGTCGCGCATTGTGGCGGACATGATGGCGGCTTCGCTGCTCGGCCATCCGTTCATTTGTCCGGACATGGTGGGTGGCGGCGAGTGGACGACGTTCATTCCTGGTTCGCCCTTCGAGCCAGATCTGTTCATCCGTTCGGCGCAAGTCCACGCGCTCTGTCCGATGATGCAGATCTCTGCATCGCCGTGGCGCGTGTTGGACGCGGAACGCCAGGCGATTTTCAAAAAAACGGTTGATCTCCGCCAGAAGTTCGCGCCGCTTTTCGTGGAACTCGCCCGCCACGCGGGCCGCACAGGTGAGCCGATCATCCGCAACCTCGAATACAACTATCCCGGGCTCGGCTATGCGGGTGTTCGCGACCAGTTCATGATGGGTCAAACGCTGCTGGTGGCGCCGCAGTTGAAGAAGGGCGCCACGTCCCGGACGGTCGTGATTCCCCCGGGCGAGTGGACGGCCGACGATGGCACGGTCGTTACGGGGCCGCGAACGATTACCGTTTCTACGCCGCTTGATCGTTTGCCGCATTTCGTCGCGAAACCGTTCACGTCGCGCTGACGGGAGGTTTCACGCCCATGGCAGAAGAACTCACCCCGATGCAGCGCCAGTATCGCGCCCTCAAGCGCGAACTGCCGTCGGGTGCGATTTTGATGTTCCGTCTCGGCGACTTCTACGAGATGTTCGGCGAGGATGCGGTAACGGCCGCGCCAATTCTCGGCGCCACCTTGACGCAACGCATGGGGACGCCCCTCTGCGGCGTGCCCTACCACGCGCTTGACGCCTATCTGGCCAAACTCATTCGCGCCGGTCGAACGGCGGCCATCTGCGACCAGATGGAAGATCCGAAACTGGTGAAGAAGGGCCAGGTTGTTCGACGCGAAATCACGCGCATCGTCACGCCGGGCACGGTGACGGAGGATGGGTTGCTTGACGAAAACGTCAATACCTACATCGCCGCCGTGGCGGGGCTGGGGTTGGCGCTGCTCGACCTGTCAACGGGCGAATTCAGCGTCGAACCGTTCGCGTCGTCCGACAAGCTCGACGACGCGCTCATGCGTTACCGTCCTGCCGAAATCGTCCGACCGAAACCCGACGATCCCGACGTCGTGCCGCCGCCTCAGACGACGTACGCGGACGCTTGGACGTTTTCGCTCGATGCGGCGCGGGAAGAATTGCTGCGCCATTTCAACGTGACGGCGCTCGACGGTTTTGGGCTTGAATCGACGGCGGGCGTTGATCGTGGCGACCTCGTGTGCGCAGCAGGCGCTCTTTTGCATTATGTCCACACGACCCTGCACCATGGCGTCGCCCACATTCGTGCAATACGTTTGCGCGAATCGGCGGACGCGCTGGCACTCGACGCGGGGACGATTCGCCATCTGGCACTGTTGCCGGTCGACGGCGTGTCACGCGAGGCCTCGTTGCTCGGTGTGCTGAATGTTGCGAAGACGCCGATGGGGTCGCGACTGCTGGCCGGTTGGATTCGCCAACCACTCCGTCGCCCGAAAGCCATCAACGCTCGGCTCGATGCCGTTGAAACATTCGTGAAAGACCGTCTGCGTCTTTCCGCCCTGCAGAACCGTCTGACGGGTGTTCGCGATTTGGAACGTCTCATTGCCAAGGTCGACTGCGGCCGGGCGAACGCACGCGATCTCAAGGCGCTTGCCGCATCCCTGCGCCCCGTGCCCGATGTGCGGGAGGGGCTTTCGACCGCGCGTGTGGCAACGCTGAAACGTTTGTTCGAACGTCTCTCGCCTGAACAGGACGTGGTGGACTTGATCGACCGCGCGATTGCCGAGAATCCGAATTTGCTGTTGTCCGAAGGCAACCTCATTGCCTCCGGCTACAACGCCGAACTGGACGAATTGCGCGACATCGCGACGGAAGGAAACCGTTGGATCGCCGAGTACCAGGCGCGTGAGGTGGAGCGGACGGGGATCAAGACGTTGCGCGTCCGCCGTAATTCCGTCTTCGGTTTCTACATTGAGATTTCCAAGGCGGCGGCGAGTTCGGCGCCGCCCGAATACGAGCGGCGTCAGACGCTGACAACGGCGGAACGGTTCACGACGCCGGAGTTGAAGGAATACGAGCAGAAGGTCGTGGGGGCGCAGGATCGTTCCTATGCGCTTGAAGCCGACCTCTTCAAGGAGATTGTGGGCCGAGTGGCGCAACGCACGGCGGTCATCCAGCAGACGGCGGCCGCGCTCGGCGAACTTGACGCGATTCTCTCGTTTGCCGACCGCGCCCTCGCGGCAGGATACGTGCGGCCGGTTGTCGATGCTTCGGACGCGCTGGAAATTGTCGACGGTCGTCACCCGATTATCGAGCAGTTGCCGGACGCCGAACCGTTTGTGCCGAATTCCACGCGGCTCAATTGTACGGACGAGCAGATTATGCTGATCACCGGCCCGAACATGGCTGGTAAATCCACCTACATCCGTCAGGTCGCAACGCTCGCGATCATGGCGCAGGCGGGGTCGTTCGTTCCGGCGGCCCAGATGCACCTTGGTGCGCTCGATCGCGTGTTCACGCGCATTGGCGCGGGCGACGATTTGAGTCGTGGCCGTTCCACGTTCCTCGTGGAAATGCAGGAATGCGCGAACATTCTGAACAACGCCACGCCGCGTTCGCTTATCGTGCTCGACGAGATCGGGCGCGGGACGTCGACCTTTGACGGCATTTCCATCGCTTGGTCGGTGGCAGAGTACTTGCACGAGAATCCGCACGTCAAGGCGAAGACGCTTTTCGCCACGCACTACCACGAGTTGACGGATCTGGCGACGAAGTTCAAAGGCGTGAAGAACTGGACAGTGCGCGTGAAGGAGGATGCGGGACGCATCGTCTTTCTGCGGCGCATCGCGCCCGGCGTGGCCGAAAAGAGTTTCGGCATCCACGTGGCGGCGATGGCGGGTTTACCGCAAGCCGTTGTGGCGCGGGCGGATCAGATTCTCAAAAATCTCGAAGCGAACGAACTGGATGTCGAAGCGCCAAAACTCGTCCGCCGTCCGCGCAAACGCCTCTCCGATCTTCCCGGCCAGATGTCCCTCTTC
>CAZTHR010000187.1:0-4390 GCA_964613265.1 uncultured Lentisphaeraceae bacterium
TTTTCAACGCGGCGACGAACTGAACGCCAGCCCCGGAATCTCGCGGGGGCGTTCGCTCGGGCCGAGGAACGGCATGAATGTGGCGCCCGCGCCGTCGGCGCGGAATGTCAGGCGCACGTGATTCCAGCCCTTTTCCAGCAGAATCGGGTAGGGATCGCGCCGGACACAGCCTTCGTCCGTGAACGGCGTCTCCAGCAAATCGTCCGAATACGGTACGTCCTGGTCTTTGCGGCGCGGCGTCCGCGCCTTCACGCCCGGCCGCTTCCACACGGGCGGCGGCAGTTCGCGGCCGTTCAGTTCGACCTTTTCGTCCGCGCCACGCCACTGCCCGTAGTCTGGCAGACGGCCCCGCCCGTAGGAACAGCCGAAGTGCGTGAAGTCGATCCACGCGCCGACCGCCTGGCGTTTCGGCGAACAAATCCACGTCTCGGCCGTGACAAGCCCCTTCTGATGGCGGTCCTTGGGCAACAGGGCGTTCACGTTCTTCAGAATGCCCTGCGGCACGTCCGTGACGAGGACTTTGCCATCCGGCGCCGTCAACCGCCACCGCATCGTAGTCTGTGCGAGAAACGGGAACGGGAAGCGGAAGTTGTCGAGATTCCGATCGCGCTGCGCCACGGCGCGGCGTTCAAGGTCGGCGGCAAACGCGAAGCGCGGATCGCCGACGGGCGGCATCCGACGGCGCTGGAACGCGGGTTCGTCCGTCGTGCGTCCACGCCAGTACGTGTCGCCGAAGAGCATGATCGTGGGGAAGACCATCGCATCTACGAACAGCCGATAGGTGTCCTCGCCCACGTTGTCGTCGTGCCACGTGCAGGTGATCGCGCCGAGCTTGCGCGCGTCGTCGATCGCCCAGCGGCAGGGTTTGACGAACGCGGCCATCGGCAGCACCTCGAACGGACTCCACGAACCGTTGTACATCCGCGCCGCGTCGAAGGCGGCGTGTGTGGAGTTGGTGACGTGATTGTCGTACCAAACCATATCGATGATCCGCCCCCGGCCTTTCGTCTGTTCGCCCGGCGCCCAGAGGACGGCGGCACGGTCGCGGGACGTGACGGTGTTCACCCACGTGTCGAGCCACGCGCCCGGACAGCGTTCCGGCGCAACGCGCACTTCGTCCGTGCCCAGGTGGATGAACGGCATCACGTCGGCCGGCGCGAGCGAACAGAGCTCCTCGAAAATGTCCGCCAGCACCTTCTCGACCTCCGGCACGTTCATCGTGTCGATGCCCATGCCCCGGCGGAACGCAAGCGTGTGGCCCGGCACGTCCAGTTCCGGCATCACGGTCACACCGCGTTCGGCCGCATAGCGCACGATTTCGCGGAATTCGCGCTGGGTGTAGAACTTCCCGATTTGGCGGGCGAACGCGCGGGCGTCCTGCAGTTGCGGATATTTCTTCGATTCAAGCCGCCAACCGTGGTAGTCGGAAAGATGCCAGTGAAAGAGGTTCATCTTGTAGCGGGACATCATGTCGACGATCGCCTTCACGCCGTCCAGCTCCAGATAGTTGCGTCCGCAGTCGTTCATGAAGCCGCGCCATTTCAAGGTCGGCCAGTCCACGATTCGGCAACACGGTACGTGATCGCCGCCGGAGAGGCGCAGCAGCTGTTCCAGCGTGACACGCGCCCAGCGTTCGCCGCGCGGCGTGGCGGCCGTGATGACGACGCCCGTCGGCGCGATATCCAGCACGTAGGCCTCGTCCGCCGTCTTCGCCGGCGCGTCCGGCACGACGCCTCGCCGCACCACAACGTTCGCCAGATCGTATTCGCGCAGAACGCCCGTCCGGCGCTCGACGCGACGCGGCGCGGGCAGCAGGTCGTCCAGCGCATCGGTCAGCACCCGCAGATCCTCGCCCGGCTTCTGCCACAAGCGCACCCAGTCGATATCGTAGACGATCGGCATTTTTGCCGCGCCGGGAACGAGACGGCATCTGTCCGGACACCACCCGTGGCCGGGCGTGAAGATTTCGTTGTTGATGATGACGCTATGAAAGTCCTGAAAGCCCTCCATCCCCGGCATTTCCGGCGCGAACTCGTGCGCGGCGTCGATGGGGCAGGAATAGTACTTCCGTCCGTCCACGAAGAACGACATCTCCGACGGCGTCCACTCGAACCCGTAGACGTGGAACTCGTCGTTCAGGGTCGCGGGGTTCGGGAACACATACGCCCGGTCGCCGCTGCCCTCGCCGCCCTTCAGCATCACGTGTCCGGATTTGCAGGTCTCCGTCTTCGGACCCCACTTGTGGAGGTTGGCCACGACCTTGTTCGTGCTGGAGAAGACCTCCAGAATATCCACCTCGCTCATCCAGCTCGCCGCTTTGAGCGCGGGCGTCGACTGCATCCAAAAGCTCGGCCAGGCGCCATGGCGAAACGGCAGACGCGCCCGCATCTCCAGATAGCCGTACTTGAACCCCATCGTGTCGTGCGTGGCGAGACCGCGCGGGAGGCGGAACGGCTTGTTCGTGTTCCCCGTCTCCCACACGCGGAGACGCAGACAGCCGTTCGTCAACTGAACGGTCGAGGCATCTTCCGCATACTGGCAGTCGTGTGCATACATGGTCTGGCGAAAGCGCCATTTGTTCGTATTGACCGACGTCCCGTCGAACTCGTCCTGCCAGACGATCCGGCGCCCGTCCCGTGCCGCGCACGGCGGCGGATTGTCCGCCGCCGCGCCGTTCACCGCCATCGCGCTCCCGCAGAGCGCGACGGCGCACACCAATCCATTCACACGGAACATGGACTTACTTCACCAGATGGAATTCAATGTCCATGTTACGGCAGAAGTCCGCCAGCGCGTCGGCGTGGTCGCCGTACATGAGCGCGTAGTGGTGCTCCCAACCGTTCTCGATGACTTCCTTGCGGAGGGCGTCGCAACCGGCGTCGAACTTGATCTTGAGCGGCGTACCGCGCACGAACATATCCGTGTCCAGCCCCTCGCCCGTCGCCACGAGCATCCGGAAACCGTCGCCGTCGCGCGTTTCGCCCAGACGAGCCAGGGTCACGCGGCCGGGCTTGAGCGGGAATTCGCCCGTGCAGCCCTTCACGCCGCCGCCTTCGACCGTGGCGGAGCAATGGAGTTCAGGCTGGTAGCCGGGCTTGCAGAGACCGCACGGCGCCGCGCCGCAGTGCCAGGCCACGCCGTAGTCGCCATCCATCTTGATCATGTCGCAGAAGAACGGCAGGTCGCCGGAAAGGATCTGTCCCACGCGCATCATCACTGCGCCGTAGACGTCGCCCTCGCACGCGGTCAGGTAGCCGTGATTCGTCAGGTGGCCGAGCGTCGAGCAGACGGCGATGCCGTAGAACTCGTTCAAGATGACCTCCGGCCAGCAGCGCATGGCGAAGCAGTCGACGAAGAACTTGTCCTTCATCTTCTTCACCGCGCCGATCAGACGGGCGCTCTTCTCCTTCTGGTCGCCGCGCGGGCCGTCCGTCGGATGCGTCTTCGTGTCCGCGTCGATCCACGCCATCGCCGAATCGACCTCTTCCGCCGTGAGGTTCTTCGCCGTCGTGAAGAGTTCGTGCTCCGTGATGATCTTGACTTCCGGGCCGAGTTTGCGGCGCAGCAGCATTTCGCTCACGCAACTCGTGTAGAAGCCCGGCACACGGCCGCCGATGAGACCGATGCGCAGACGGTGCAGATCCTTCATCGCCTTGGCCACGTTCACGGCGCGCGTAATCGCCTGCGCGGCCTCCGCCGTGCCAGGCTCGGCGTGCACGTGGAAGTAGGGAATGTGCAGACGGTACATGTGGTGCGCATTCATGTTCGCCGCACAGAAGCTGTTGTTCTGCAGACGACCGCCCTTCGGGTCGGGCTCGTGCATACTCCAGAGCAGGACGGGTACGTTCAGACGCTGGGCGAACATCGGCGGCACGACGCCGAGCGAGAACGTCATGAAGTGCGTGATGAGCAAATCGGGACGATCCTTTTCAAACTGCTCCAGCAGTTCAATCGCCTCGCCCTCCAGCGTCAGCATGTGGTCGGGGCCGATCACTTCGACATCTGGCAGGGATTTCAAGAACTTGAGCGCGTCCGCACGCGCCGCTTCGAGCGTGTCGTTCGTCCAATTGACTTTGGAGAGCGGCATGTAACCAATTTTGAATGCCATGATCTTTTTCCTTCTTTCCGTATCCCGCGACGTACGCGGATTCAAATTATGATGAAACAAGTATAGCAAAAATCCGTCTTCACAACGCCGAAATCAAGCGCGCCGAAAGACGTGTATAGGTGGCGTCCGCCGAGAGGACGCGAACAGCAGATTACCTCGACAGAAAACCGCTACAGACGCTCGGCGGCGGCGTCCACGAGGCGGCGCGTCTGAGAGTCGAACGAAAGGCCGACAAGCCACACGGGCTTGCCCGACGCGCGGTACGGCTCGGCGTAGCCCTTC
>CAZTHR010000188.1:0-4380 GCA_964613265.1 uncultured Lentisphaeraceae bacterium
GGACGGGCTTGAAGGCGGGCATTTCGCGGCGGAGCCAGGCGTCGGGCTTCAGCGTGAAGTCGCCCTGGGCCGCGTCGACGAATCCCGCGTCGAAGGGTTGTCCCGGCGCACCATTGACGACACGGAAGCCAGCGGCGATGCGCGAATCGATCCGCGCCGTCGTCACGCCGTTCGTACCCTGCGTGTTGATGACGAGGTTGCCCGCGATCGGCGCCATGCGGGACAGGCATTCCGAGGCCTTGCCGTCGAGCGCGAGAATCTGCTGGGTGCAGTCGATGAAGACGTTATTCTCCACGGGGTTGTAGAGCGGTTCGCGCGGACGGTCGTTCATGATGTTCGCCAGACGTGGATAACGTGCCGCCCACACGCCGTTCGTGTAGTCGAACTTTTTCGCCTTGTCCTCCAGCATCCAGGACGGGCCGCCGTGCTCCAGGGAGTTCCAGTGCTTCCACGTCATGCCACGGCAGTCGATGGACAGGCCGATCTTGCAGCGGGAGAAAATGTTGTTCCGAATCGGATGTTCGCGCCCGCCACCCACCATGATGCCACGCGCGACGTTGTGGAAGACGTTGCCGTAGACTTCGTCGCCGCAGTCGCAGTCGTCGAAGTAGAATCCCATCGTGTTTGCGTGTTCGCCTTCCGCGCCGAGGTCGTGCGTGTAGTTGTAGCGCAGCACGTTGCCCTGCGTCGTCCAGTCGCGCCCTGTGTAGTACGCCCCCGCGTCGCCCGTCTCCATCAACACGCGGTAGACCTCGTTCGATTCAAACAGCAGTTCGTTGCCGCTGTACAGCACCGCCGAATGCGGCGCGTCGTGCATCTTGTTGCCGCGCAGCGTGATGCCGCAGGCACCGTGCACACCGATGGCGGGCGCGTACGTCCGCTGGAAGACGGCGTAGTGGTGGATGTCGCATCCCTCTACCACTGTGTCCGCCCGCATGAGCGTTTTACGGTCGCCGCCGGACACGCCGACGCCCGTGCGGCCGATCTGACAGACTTCCACGCCGACGATGCGGTTGCGGTTGCCGCTTGCGTACAGACCCGTACCGCCGAAACATGACACGCGGCAGTTTGCCACCGTCACGTCGTCGCCCTGAATCGACACGCCGTCGCCATAGCCGTAGGCGAAGTCGAGGCGCTCGAAGCGCAGATGTTTCACCCCCTTCGCGAGCAGGACGGGTTCAGACGAGAAGACGAGCGTCGTGTCGTCGGCCGCCGTCGGTTCGCCGTGGCGCGGCATCAGATAGAGGTGTTTCCGTGCGCGGTCAAGATACCACTCGCCCGGCGCGTCCAGTTCCTCCAGCAAATTGAACACGTGGAAGCGGCGGTCTTTGCGTCCCCACGTGCCGCCCATCACGCCGTAGGGGATGTTCGCCGCAAGGCGGATGACGTTGTTTGTCCCGTTCTCAGGGCCGTAGCTTGCCGCACGGACGGAATGGTTGTCCCAGTCGTGCGTCCAGTAGCCGTTCATCCACACGCCCGCCGCGAAGTTCCACCGTTTCGCGCGCGGATTGTCGTAGACGAACGCGCCCGGCCGCCGCACCGTGCCGCCGTCGGGCCGCTGTCTCACAAGGCCGCCCTTGTCCACGCCCTGCGTGAAAGACGTATAATCGTCGTTCGGCCAGCGAGCCAGCGTACCGAAATCGCCGCCCGTGAAAAGGAGCGGCTTCGTGGGCGTTCCGCCGAATGCGTCCGCGAGCGGCGGAATCGGACCCGGCACGAGCGGTGCGACGTCCGCCACGTAGACCTTCCCCCGCGCCGATTCAGGCAGACGGGCGAGCACGGCTGGGTCGTCGACCTTCTTGAATGCAGTTGCCGGCACGGAGATGCCGCTCGTCAACACCGCCTTCGTCGCTTCACGCGAACGCCAGACGACGGGCGCGGCGGCCGTACCCGAATCACCGGCGGACAGTCTGACGCCGTTGGGAATGAAATGGCGGCCGGGGGCGAAGAGGACTTCGACGGCCTCGCCCGGCTTGACCGTTCCCGCCGCGCGGGCGGCGCGTAGTCCGTCCACGGCTGCTTGTACCGAGGCGAACGGCCGTGCGGCCGAACCATCTCCGCCGGCGGTGGCCGTCGCGTCCACATGAAACGTCGCGCTCGAGGCGGACAACACCGTCGCCGCACCCGTCAACACACTCCAGATCGTCTTTCGCATGGGAAAACCCGTCCTTTCAGTTTTGTTTTGCGAACCCGCATGACAGGCACATTATAGCATATCTCCCGCCGGTCAATGCCCACGCCAACGCCCCGTCCGGACTTTTTTGCGCCGAGGGGACTTTAACGCTTGCCTTTTGCCATAAAAAGAGTATAATTTCATAGGAAAAGGACAGAACTATGGCCATCAACAAGTATCTTGACGATTTCATGAAGACCTTTCCGTTCGAGGGTCTGACCTACGACGATGTCACACTGGTGACGCAGTACGCCGATTTCCTGCCGGACGATGCCTCCCTTGAGACGCAGCTGACCAGTCGCCAGAAGATGAACATCCCGTTCGTTTCCGCCGCCATGGACACGGTGACGGAATCCGCGATGGCGATCGCGATGGCGCGCGCGGGTGGTATTGGCGTGATCCACAAGAACCTCGAAAACGACGAACAGGCCGCGCAAGTCGCGAAGGTCAAGAACTATCTGAACGGCATGATTGCCAAGCCCGTCTGTTTCCACGCGAACGACGACATTGGCTTCCTGCGTTCGGAGAAGCGGCGGCTGGGTCTCAAGTTCAACGGCTTCCCTGTGTTGGACGATCACGAATGTCTGGTGGGCATGATTACGGCGGGCGATATGCGCTACGCGCCGCTGGACGCCGTGAAACTTTCCGATGTCATGCAGAAGGTGATGGTTACGGCCAAGCCGGGCACGACGCTCAAGAAGGCCTACGAGATCATGCGGGCCAACAAGATTGGCAAGCTGCCGCTCGTGGACAAGAAGAACCACCTCGTGGGCCTCTATTCGTTTACCGACGTGCAGGACATCATCGAGAACAAGAACTCGATGATCAACCGCGACGAGAAGTTCCGTCTCCGCGTTTCCGCCTCCGTTTCCGGTGGCAAGGGCGACTACGTGCGCATGGAAAAGCTGGCGGATGCCGGTGTGGACGTGGTGGTCGTCGATTCCGCCCACGGCCACACGAAGGGCATCATGGACATGACGACGTGGATCACGAAGCACTTCCCGGACGTGGACGTGATTGCGGGCAACATCGCGACAGGCGAGGCGGCCATCGCGTTGGCGAAGGCCGGCGCTCACGCCGTCAAGGTTGGTATCGGCCCGGGCTCGATTTGCACGACACGCGTTGTGTGCGGCGTCGGCATCCCGCAGCTCACGGCCGTCTACAACGCCGCGAAGGCTCTGCGCGGCACGGGCATCCCCGTGATCGCGGACGGCGGCATCAAGCTCTCCGGCGACGTGCCGAAAGCCCTCGCCGCCGGCGCGTCCTCCGTCATGCTCGGCTCGGTGCTTGCGGGTACGGACGAATCGCCGGGTGAAAAGATCTACGCCAACGGCCGCCAGTACGTGGCCTATCGCGGCATGGGATCCATGGCCGCGCTTAAGAACGGCAAGGGATCCCGTGCGCGTTACTTCCAGGACAACGAGGCCGAGGAGGATCTCGTGCCGCAGGGCATCGAGGGCATGGTTCCGTATTCGGGCCACGTTCACGCGATCATGACGCAGTTCTGCGGCGGTCTGCGTGCGTCGCTGGGCTATTGCGGGACGCGGACGGTCGCCGAACTCCAGCAGCGCGGCAAGTTCTACCGTGTCACGGCGGCCGGCCAACGCGAGGCGCGTCCCCACGACATTACGATTACGAAGGAAGCCCCCAACTACCGCGCCTGACGTGAACGTATTGCTGCATACGTGTTGCGGGCCGTGCGCGAGCGCGTGCGTCCCGCGTCTTAAAGAAGAGGGCCACGCCGTGGCTCTTTTCTTTTCCAACTCAAACATCGATACGCGCGCGGAATTCGACCACCGGTTGGAACAGGCGCGCAAGCTCGGCGCGGCCGACGGGGTGGCTGTCGTGGCGGACGTCTACGACCATGCGGATTGGTTGGAACACGTTGCAGCGGGATTCGAGGATGCGCCGGAAAAGGGGGCGCGGTGCGCCCGTTGCTTTCGTTACAGTCTTGCCCGCGCGGCGGCCTACGCGGCCGCACATGGGTATGATGGTTTTACGACGTCGCTGACGATTTCGCCGCATAAGATCAGCGCGATGGTTTTCGCCGCCGGTGCGGACGCGGCGTGGATGGCATCGACCGCGCCGTGTGGCGGCACATCCGCCGCCGTACCGGAATTCCTCGCCGTCGACTTCAAGAAAAGGGATGGTTTTCTGCATTCACTCCGCCGAACGCAGGAACTCGGCCTCTACCGCCAGTCCTACTG
>CAZTHR010000189.1:0-4371 GCA_964613265.1 uncultured Lentisphaeraceae bacterium
CGAAAAGGTTACGCCGGTTCGTCCAATTTCTTGAAAGCGTCCTCGCCGATCGCCTTGCGCAGGTCCGCCGCTTTCGCACGGTATTCGCGTCCCGTCTCGGTTTCAGGGCAGTACGCCTCCAACGCGCCGATCGCGCTCGCGGCGTTCTCCTTGTCGCCCAACGCGAGGAAGCACTCGGCGGCGTGGAACTGCGGCTTCGGATTCTTCAGGTCGAGGAACGAGGCATAGCCGTAGCTTGCCACCGCGCCCGTGTAGTCCTTCTGGACCTGCTGCACGGCGCCCAGACCGTACCAGAACTTCGCCGACGTATGATCGAACAACACAAGGAACTGAAAGAGTTTCGCCGCGTCGTCGTACCGTCCCGTACGGTAGTAGGAAAACGCGAGCGAGTAGACCGCTTCCAGTTCGGCGTTGCTGACGCCTTTGACTTCTTTCAGCGTTGCACCTTGCGCCAGTTTCCGGGCCGCCTCGGCGATTCTCTCTTCCGTGATTTTTTCCATCGCTTCTCTCCTGTTGTGTCAGACGTTTTCGATTCTGTTTTCAACAATGGTTTCCGTCAAGTCGCGCGCAATCCGATCGAGCGCGTCGTGAATGGCCACGAACGGATTGTCCGCCTCTTTCCGTTCCTTCTTTTCCGTTTCGGCGGGACGTTCGGCCTTCCCCGCGTCGACCATCGTCCCCAGTTCGTCGGCAATCGTCTTGAGCGTGTTCACGCCGATGGACTTCGCCAACGCCGAGATCTCGCCGTGAACGGAAGCGATCTCGTTCTTCGTCTTGCCGATTTTCTCCTGCGTATCGGCCAACACGGCTTCTTTCGCTTCGAGTTCGGCACGCGCCGCCTTCTGCTCCTCGACGAGTTCGTTGTGTTCCACGCCGTCCTGCTGCGCCTGCTCGATCTGCTTCTCCAATGCGTCGATCTTCGTCTGCAAAATCAAGGTCGCGGCCTTGTCCGCCGCGTACGACGCTTCGAGGGAAGACAACGATGCGTCCAATGCGTCCAGCTTGTCCACTAGCGCGAGGCCGGCCTCCAGTTCCTGCTGCTGCGCGGTCGTCAACGAATCGCGGATGGCGGTAAGCGACGACACGAGAAGCGAGAGTTTCGTCTTTTCGTTTTCGTTCTGAATCCGCGCCACCAACGCTTCGAGGTCTGTCATGCGACCATCCGTCACCGTGACGGCGGAACCGCCCAGCAGGGAGGCGAGGCGGGCGGCGGAACGGCCGATGGACGAGGCGTCGGCGGACGTCTGTGCAACGGATGCGGACAGTCGGGAAGGATCGAATTGAATGCTCATGATGTCTAATCTCCTTTCCTCGTGTACACCTCAGATTTGAAAAGGTTTCATCATCAGACCGAATTTCATTCGGCGATGGGCCAAGTCGTCCGCCGCGTCGGCAACCGCCTGCGAGGCGCCGTCTCCCCGCCGCGCGTCGGCAAGCGATTCCGAGGCAACGACCTCCTGCCCCGCGTCAACATCCGGCGCCGTCACGTCCGCCACGGTTCGCGGATCGATTCCCAAGCGCACGAGTTCGCGATTCATCGCGACGCGCTGTTCGTCCGAAAGACGAATGCTCATCACCTGTTCGCGCGTCAGCCCCTGTGCTTCCAGCGCCCGGTCTGTTTCGCGAATGCGCAACGCCACCTGGTCGACCAGGCGGTTCGATTCCGCAATCGTGCGGCGGATGCGGGCCAAATAGGCCTCTGTGTCATGACTTTTCGTGTTGTCCATATGCGTGGCGGATTTAACGTTCCGGCCCATTCAAAGATCTCTTCCTCGGCGGGAAGCTTCCTTCCCACCGTAAAGAACTACTCATAGTATAACACGTTTTCACCCACTTTCGCCTTTGAGAAAGCGAGTTGATGCCATTCTGTTTGGATCGTCACGCCAGCCAGGCGGCAGACATATCGCTCGGCACATGCCAGGCGTCCGGCGCGAGATAGACGGGGAAAACCTGCACGCCGTCCGGGGCGCAGTTGCGCTTGAACGCCTGCGAGAACAAACGATGGAAGAAGACGTCAAGCCATCGCGCAATCGTCTTCGCGTCGTAGGACGCGCGGAAAGCCTTTTTCGCCGCCGCCAGAATCTCCTTCTTCCCCTTCTGCTCGGCCACGAAGTGCCACAGAAAGAAGTCGTGGAGTTCGTAGGGACCGACCCGATCCTCCGTCTTCTGCACGATTTCGCCGTTCTGCGCCGGCAGCAGTTCGGGACTGACCGGCGTGGCGAGAATGTCGTACAACGCCTCGGCCGCCGAACCGCCATTCGTATCCGCCCACCAACGGCAGACTTCGCGGACGACCGTTTTCGGCACGCCGGCGTTCACGCCGAACATGCTCATGTGGTCGCCGTTGTAGGTACACCAGCCGAGCGCGATTTCACTCATGTCGCCCGTGCCGAGCACGAGGCCGTTGCACTGATTCGCCTTGTCCATCAGAATCATCGTCCGCATCCGCGCCTGCACGTTCTCGAACGTGACGTCGTGGTTCGTCTCGTCCTGCCCGATGTCCTTGAAGTGGCGACGGCAGGCCGGCGTGATGTCAATCGTTTCCAGTGCGAGTTCCAGTCCTTCGCAGAGCAAATCAGCGTTGCCGCGCGTCCGTTTCGTCGTGCCGAACCCCGGCATCGTGTAGACATGGATGCCCGACAAATCGAGCTCCAGCACGAAGAATGCCGTCACGGCCACGAGCAACGCCAAGGCACTGTCCAAGCCACCCGACAGGCCAATGACCACATCGCGGCAGCCGATGGCGTCCAACCGGCGGACGAGGCCGAGCACCTGCCGCACGAAAACGTCTTCGGGATGCCCTAGGAACGGATTGCGCGGATCGTCGCCCTTTCCAATCCACGTCCGCACCGCAAGCAATCCCTTCCGCTCGATCTTCGGCGCGTTTTTGATTTTCTTCACGCGCTGGTCGAACTTCGCCCAGGCCGCCTTTTCGGCCGCGAGGAACGCCGGATGTTCACCCAGCGAACCGCAGTCCCCACCACGCAGGAAATCGGTCGGGATGCGCACCACGCGCTCCTTGTCCTTCGCGGCGAACTTCACGATCGCCAACAGAAGATCTGTGTTTTCCTTCAAAGCGCCAGGACGGACACGTACCGCCCCTTCATTCATCCAGTGGAGTTCCATCGTCACTCTCCTTTTTGCACAGGTTCGAGAATCACATAGGCCGGCACGCCGGGAATCGGCAATCCGGCCACGTCAGGAAGTTTCTTCAAATCGGCCTCGAAGTCGTCGAGCGAAATGTGGCGGACGTTGAACTTTTCGAGTTCCCGCACAACGGCGGGATCACGCAATGTCGTCCGCGCCATCGCCGTACAGTTCTTGCACCACGATGCACCGAGGATCAGGAGCGTCGGCTTCGTCGTATCGGCCGGCACGTCCGCCGCCACGTCGCCGCCACCGACACGCCCGCGCAAACCGTTCACGCCCTGAATGGCGTAGAACAGCGCCAGACCGAACATCAACGCGGCGAAGACGCGGTTCACCCATTTCATCCACGCACCCGGTTTCGGCAAGACGGACAACCCGGCCGCCGCGAACGGCCAGGGCAACCCCATGCCCGCGCCGAGGATGAACGGCAGCACAACCGCCCACGTCTTGCCCGCCGCATACCACTTCGCCGTCAAGAGCAGCGTCGCCAACAGAATCGGTTCCACGCAGGCCCCCGCCAACACGGCCGCCCCCACGCCGAGAAGAAAGGGCCCGCCCTTCGCGAGTTTGGCACGGTGTTTCGTAAAGTCGATGAAGAAAATTTCCGCCATCGCGCAACCCAGCACGGCGAAGACGCCCGCGACGAACAGGTTGAACCACGGATTACCCTGAATCGCGCCGAACGCAAGCCCTCCGAACGCGGCCGCCAGACCCAACGCGCCATAGGCCGACGCAATGCCGAGGCCATACGCCGCGCCGCGCCGCCAACCGCGTCCCACGAGCATCAGGTTCACCGGCACGAGCGGCAGGACACACGGCGTCAGATTCGCCGCAAGGCCGCCCACCAGCACAAGCAGCAACACGACGACCAGCGAGTGGTTCTCCAGTTCGTCCGCATCAGACGCCGCGCCCGCCCGCCCGCGGAGAAAATCGAGAAACGCCGCCGGGCGCATATAGCCGACGGCCAGACGGCGACCGTCCGCAACCGCGATTTCCCCGGCCGCCGCGTCAGACACGTCCTCCGCCTTCGCCGTCCGTGCGGCCGCAATCTGCGCGGGCGATACGCCGGCGGCCAACGCCATCTCTTCGGAAGGATAGCACGTCTCGCCGATGCACACCGGCTCGGCCCGCATCCCGACGGCGAACGTTCCTGCCAGAAGCAGCACCGCCAGTCGAATCGTTACAGCAAATCCGCGTTTCATAGAAATATTCTACCAAAAC
>CAZTHR010000190.1:0-4321 GCA_964613265.1 uncultured Lentisphaeraceae bacterium
CGTAGGCCATCGCCGCGAAGGATTCCACGAGCGCACTCTGCGCCGTGCGCGAACCGTAGGCGCGTGGGCAGGTTTCGACTTCGGGACACCAGACGTCCACCCACGACGGATTGCCCAGCTGCTTGCGGAAGCGCACGGATTCAAGGCTCTTGACGATCTGCAGCCCCGGCTGGGAGAAGTCGTAGTACGCTCCGCCGCCGGGACGGAAGCGAACGGGCAGGCCGCTTGCGTCGTGGAGCGCGGCGAGCATCGCCTTCACGTCCGCCATGCACGTGGGGCCGGTGGCGTGCTGCAGCGCCATGCGCGTCGTCGGCGACACGCGGTGGAACTCCTCGGCGATCGCGCGCGCCACGGCGGCAATCGCCTCGATCGAAAACGTCTGCCAGCGCGCGCGCAACGCGGCGTCCTTCGCCAACGCCGCATCCAGCGTCTCGCGCGTCCACGTGCCGCCCGTTTCGCGATTGAACGCCGCCAGGCACGTGGCGCACCAGCAACCCGGCCGCGACTTCACGGTGGCGGGGCGGTGGTTGACGATGCGCAGATCGTCGTCGACCCACACGCTGCCGGGCCGGTTCGCCGCGTAGATGCGCGACACGGCGCGAATGTAGTCCAGGAATTTCGGCTGGCGCGGACAGCTGCAAAGCTTGGCCTCCACGCCCGTCGAACCCGTGAAGCCCGTCCAGTCCTTCGCCGAACAGTCCTCCTGCGCGGAAATGTCGTCCGCATGGCCGAGCGTGGCCTGGAACTGGAGACTGGGCGTGATGCCGAGTTTCCGCACGTCCGCCGACGCCTGCGCAATCCGCGCCGCCTGTTCGCGATGCCACGCAAGCGGCGGAAGGCCGATGCCCGTGGAGAACCAGATTTCGTCGCAGCAGCCGGGGTTCGCGGCAATCGCCTTGTACGTGGCCGCCCACTGTTCCGGCGTAGCCGTGTGCAGGCCCCGCAGACGCAGGGACAGAACGGGCGCGGCGTCGGTGCCGGCGGGCAGGTTCTCGATCGCCGCCCGCCGCGCGAACTTCTCCTTCACGACGCGCACGGTGGCTTTCGGGCGGCGGAAACCGTCGTAGAGGCCCGCGAGGTTCTGGGCGAACGGCTTGGAGCGGATGGACGAGCCGTCACGGTGGTAGCTCCGCGCGTCCGTGAACTGCCAGAGCGTGAGGCCCGTGATGTCGGGATGCGCGAACACGGCGTCGATCACGTCGCCGTTGTACTCGGCCTGGAACTCCTCAGTCCACTGCGCCCCGGCAGGGTCGTGCTGACCGTAGACGCCGCACGTGCCCATTTCGGAAACGATGATCGGCTTGTCGGGGTAGAGCTTGCGGAACCGCGCCGTCACGCCCGACACGGTGCCGCGGATGAGACGGGCCAGATTGTCGGGGGTTCCGGCTTCGCTGCCGATCCAGCCGGGGTAGGTGTTGAACGAGACGAGATCCGTATTCTCGTTGGCGATGTCGGTCCCGTTGTGGCAGCAGGCGTACGTGACCAGCCGCCCGCTGTCCTCGGCCTTGATCGCCGCGATCAGCTTGTCCGCCAGCGCCTTGCCCGGCTTGGAACCCGACGCGAACTCGTTCATGAACGCGAAGATGACGACGGACGGATGGTTGAAGCTCGTCCGCACCATCGCCTTCGTCTGGGCGATCTGCTCGGCGATGAACGTCTCGTTCGTGAGTTCGTATTTGGCCATGGACGAATGGCTGCCGTTGCCCCAGCCCAGCGATTCCTCCCACACGAGGACGCCCATTTCGTCGCAGTAGTCGAGGAAACGCTGCGCCTGCTGGTAGTGGCAGCCGCGAATGAAGTTGCCGCCCAGCGACTTGAGATTCTGGATGTCCTCGATCATCAGCGCGTCGGGTGTCGCCGCGCCGAACTGCGGATGGGATTCGTGGCGGTTGACGCCCCGCAGGTAGAGCGGCCGGCCGTTGAGCCAGAGACGTTTCTGCGCCGCCTTGATTTCGCGGATGCCGAACCGCGCCGTCACCGCCGCACCCTGCCCTTCCAGCGACACCGTGTGGAGGTTCGGCGTTTCGGGCGACCAGAGACGGAAGCCCGGCACCGTCACCGTGGCGCGGCCGTCCTTGAACGTGGCCGCAACGGCGTTCGTGCCGTCGAAGACGAGCGACGCGGCAAAATCGCGCATGGCGAAGCCGACCGCCTCGACCTCCACCCGGCCCGTCGCGTAGTCGCGCGTGCGGACGAAAAGCCGGCGGTTGTCGAACGTCAGCGACACGCCGTGGTAGAAGCCGCCGAAGCAGTAGAAGTCGTAGTAAGGACGAGCCAAATGCAGCGTGTTCCAGTCGAACCGGTTGTCGAGCGCGGCGAAGACCGTGTGCGTCCCGGCGGCGAGCGGGCCCGTTTCGAGTTCGAGCTTCGCGTAGGGGTACGGATGCGTACCGAGATCGCGGCCGTCGATTTCGAAGCGTCCCACCAGCCCCATGCCATCGACAACGAGCCAGGCGTTGGACACGGCCGCGTCCAGCGTAAACGTCCGACGGTAGAGCGCCGTGCCGCGCTTGCAGAGCCATTTCGGCGTCATGTCAAAACAACCTGGCACGGCCATGCGGTCCGTCGCCATGAACGCGGCGCCGGCCGACTGCGCAATCGACCGCCCCTCCTCGAACGCGAACGCCCAGGATCCGTTCAAATCCAGCGTCGCGGCGGACGCGAACCCGCCGACGGCACACGCCGCCGACACAATCAATGTGCAGATGAGTTTCATATCCGCCATTATAGCAAAAAAACGAAGCGAACGGACGATGCCGAGAAAATTGAAAACCGCAATCGAGCCCCGGTTCGCAAATGATTTTACAATCGCATGACATTCGCCCCCGATGGACTATGGTATCATACGACCCAGCTACGGCGGTGCCATGCACATCCCCTCCCTCACACCTGCACCGCCGTAGTTTTTTTGTCCCCTCCCGCAATCCGTCACTTTGCCCGCTGACGTGCCTGATCGACCGTCAAGCCGCACGGATCAATCACGCCGGCGAATTCGGCCACCTGCTGTCCCACCCGGTCTGGGTTGATGCGGAAGAGCAGCACGTACTGCCGATAGAATTTGGGATAGGGGTATTCGGCAAACGGCAGCGATTCAAGCCCGCCCTTCGTCGCGCCGATGATCGAGGCGTTTTCGCCCAGTCCGAACGCCAACAGCACACCACCCGTCGTTTTGACTTCCGACCAGACGCCCGCCGGCGTGTAGTTGCTTTCAACCTTCTCCGTCATGAGCAACGGCTGCCCACAGGCGCGGTAGATTTCGCGGCCCGCATTCGTGATCGGCGTAACGGCCGCCACAACCATGCGATTCGTGACGAACTGAGCCACGCAGGCCGAACGCCCCGGACTCAGACCCAACGTCGCGTCGTCCGGGAGATAGACCCCGTCCTCGCCCTTCTCGCCATACTTGTCGCGTGGCGAAGCATCGGCCCACGTCGTGTGGCGCATCACGAACTTCAAGCCAAGCGAATGGAGAGCGTTGACCTCCTTGCCATTCAGCGCATAGGGCACGAGAACGCTCTGAAGCCCCGGCGTCAATCCCGCGTTCTGGTCGGCCGCCGCCATCAACGCCGCTTCGGAAGCCGCCTGATCCGGCCCGGCGTAAAGGTAACCCACCGTGTGTTCAGACAGATTCGTCCGAGCATAATCAAACCCGCCGCGTGTCGCATCGACCGTGCCCAGCGTCGTCTCCATGTCGATCAGCGCATCCAGACGATTCAACTGCCCGCCCTCGATGAGATACGTCTCCACGGCGCGGCCCACAGCCAACTGGTTGGCCACGGACACCTTGCGCGCGGCCATGCGGCGCATATCGCCAATCCGCATGACGGCCAGCGTTGAAACAATGGCGATGAGCGCCACCACCATGATCAGTTCAATCAGCGTGAAACCTTTTTTGTTCATCTTTTTTTGCTCCTTCTGCGGGCTTGCGAAACCTACGCCCCGCCACCATCCGCCCATTTGCGGACGTGCGCGGGAACGGCTATTTTCGCACGTCCATGCGAAATGCGCAAGTGTAAAAATGACGAAACGCAAAAGCCCGCCGGCTCGTACGAACCGACGGCTTTGCGACCGAAAACAAACGTTCGAAAGGCGTATTAGGCTTCGGGCTTCGTCTTTTTCAGACCGAGACCGCGGTTACCTTCCTTCCACTCGCCGCGCGCCTGCAACAGATTGACGCGCTCAAAACGCTTGAGAACGTTGCGCTTGGCCGTGATCTTGCCGGACCCTTTGAGACTACGATGCTGGCTCATTTCTTTTCTCCTGTTCGAAAATGTGAGTTTGTATTATACCGAATCCCTCTGCGAAATGCAAGCGGCAAAAT
>CAZTHR010000191.1:0-4321 GCA_964613265.1 uncultured Lentisphaeraceae bacterium
GCGCGAAGATTCCCGCTGTGTTATAATGCTTCCCATGAAAATTCTTGGCGATCCCATCTTTGCAAGAAACGCCGACGGGTCTCTCAAGAGCCGTATCGGCACGTTGTTTTTCAGAACGCCCGGCCTTGTGACCCAGCGTGGTGTCCACGCCATGCAGCGTCTGGCTTGGACGAAAGAACTCAACCGTCTTCGCGCCGAAAACGGCCAGCCCGCGTTGACTGACGCGGAATGCCAGGCCGAATGGGCCGATTCCGCCGATTTGCTATTCACGGAAGACACGGTTCTCATCCGTCCCGATCCCCACCATATGGAATTGGCGTTCAAGGCGGACGAGGTGCTGCAGACGTTCGTTTCCAAACGGCAGATCCGCTTTCTCAACACGCACGCGGCGACGGTGCGTGACGCCCTTCGCGCGCGCGGCGAAAACTGGCGCATGGCGCGGCCCGCGCAAAGTCCGGAGGAAATCGACCGGGCCATCGTTGCGGCGCGGACGGCCATTGCGCACGAGCCGATCTACTACTACAACGGCCGCACGGGCACGCGCTACCTGACGGCCGAGGGCTTTTCCTCGATCGCGGCGTTGGCACCGAAGGTCTTTCGTGCCCAGATGGAGGAAATCACACGCGGATTGCGTAGCCACAATCGTCTGGGTCAGCCGGAAATCGCGCTCTTTCCGGCGTCGCTGGATGCGGCCGTCGGTGCGGCGCTCGCGGCGGTGTCGCCGGGCATTCTGGACGACGCCCAGTTGAAAGCCGCCTATGCCGACGTCGAGACGAAGTGGCGTCTCGCCCTGCCGAACAACCTGCGCGAGGAGACGGTGGCGAACTTCGGCTGGCGCAACGAGATGAATGCGACGCTGGCGCACGAACCGAACGAGACGAACATCGGCGACCAGGACCTCATTCAGGGCATTAGCCCCGAATTCTACCGTCAGATCGAATGGCTGCCGGGCGCGCGCATGGAAGACGGTCAGCTGCTCTTCGATCCGATTTACGACGAGGCCAAGCGGACGCAGGATCCGGAGTTGTTGGAACTGTGCGACGTTCGTGTGCGCTCGATTATCTTCAACACCTTCCGCGTTCTCGGTGCGATCGAATACGTTAACGTCGGGCGGATTACGCACTCGCTGGCGCGGCGGCCGATTCCCGGATCGCGGCGCGGCAACGTCTATCTCGTCCAGTGCAAGCTCGAAGACGAAGATCGGATGCGCCTTTTCACGTTGCGCTTCCAGAAGTGGGACGTGGCGGAACATCTCGACGAAGGCAAGGATCTGCTCCAGGCGATCGTCGAGGCGAACGAATATGCCGACTACATCATGGATCGTCGTCTGGCGTGTCGTCAGTTGGGCATGAACCTGCCGCAGAACGTCGGTTTCAGTCAGTTGACGGAGAAGTACCAGGGACACAACCAGTACAACGGTACAACGGTGCGTTCCTACTACTACATCCGCGCCTACGTGCCGGGCACGGCGTCGGACAAGATTCCCGTCGAGCGTTTCCGCAATCCCGCGTTTGCGCAGGTTTTCGCCGCGTTGATGGGCGAGGCCGCCGCGCTGGACATGATTGTGGGGCGTGCCGCGACGGAGACGGGCACGTGCGTGTTCGATCAGGTGTACGAAGTCCTGCAATATGGCCCGAACGGCCTGCCCGTGCAGATCAAGATTACCGACCATGCGGGTTCGTTCGTGAAGTATCGTGAACCGTTCGAGAGTCTGGTTGGCGCCTATGCCTACCCGATTGTCCGCCGTAAGGCGTTCGTGCCGAACTACGAGGCGTTCGCCAAGGCCTACGTCCAGGCGTTTGCGCGGAAACTCGCCGACGTCCAGGCGAAGTACCGTGCGCGTCGTCGTGCGTTCGATGAACTCTTCTTCCATCGGCCCTACGACCAGGCCGGATCGGGCGCGTTCCGCTGGAGTTGCGCGCTCAAGCGGCTCGACACGTGCGATCCGTCCGCCGTGGCGGCGAAGTTGGCGGCGGCCATCGACGCGGGGGTGACGGCGTGACGTGCCGCCGCGTCTCCGCCGTAGGCGTGGCCGTCCTGTGCGCAGCGTGCCTCGTGTGCGGCGGACGGGCCGCGCCGTCGGCGGAACGGGCGATTGACGTCACGGCGGACCAGGTGCGGACGCATGGTTTCACCGTTCGCCTCGCCGTCGATTTCACGGATGTGAAGAGTGACGAGCCGCTTTACAAAGTCGGTTCCGTCCAACTCGCGTTCCGTCTGGCCGGACAGACGAAAGGTTTGGAAAGCTACGACGTCCGGGCGGGCAACTACCTCAACTTTCCGTTGGCGGACGGGACGTGTCCCGTCATTGAAGCGACGATTTGCGAGACGGCCGGGCGCGTGGGCATTCCGCTCGGTTTTCTGGAACGGACGGGCGGCGTCCACGAAGTGACGCTCAATTTCTCGCCCGTGCATTGGACGATTTGCGTGGACGGGCATCAGGACGATGATATGCCCGTGCCGCGTGCGCCGGTGGTCTGGCCGGCGACGACGACGGAACGGATTCTTTCGCCCCGCGTGAAATCGGCCGCGTTCCACGCGCCGGCCGACGCGGCCGCGTTGCCGAAAATGGCGGACGCCCGGCGCATCGTCCGTCCCATCCAGTATTGGACCCCGAACGACCACAACGCCTGGGTGGGGGACGTCGCCCTGGGCTGTTGGAAGGGGCGCTTCCACGTGTTCTACTTGTTCGACCGCCGCCACCACGGTTCGGGCGGCGGCGCGGGACGTCACTTCTTCGCGCATCTGTCGTCTGGCAATCTCAAGGACTGGGACGAACATCCGCTCGCGGTGCCGATTGAGACGTGGTGGGAATGTATTGGCACGGGGACGCCGTTCACGATGGACGGGCAGTACTGTTTGGCCTACGGCCTCCACACCGAACGTTTCCAACCGCAGGCGAAGGGGTGTCCGGCGGGCGGGACGTATGCGATTTCGCGCGATGGCATCCATTTCCGCAAGTCGGGCGTTCTGATCACGTCCGACCGCAATCCGAGCGTCTACAACCGCGCCGACGGGCGGTTGGGCATGGGGACGGCGAATGGGCAGTTGTTCTGTTCGGACGCCGGCCGATGGAACTGGACGCCGGATGGCGCGAAGGCGCCGACGGGGGGCGACTGCCCGGCGCCGTTCATTTGGGGCGACCGCGAGTATTTGATCCAGGGATTCTACTGGATGGCGTCGCGTCCGCTGGGCGGCGCGTGGGAGGATTGGACGCTCTCGGGCGACGACATCTATGAGGGCTTGGGGGTTCCGATGGTTGCGTCCTGGACGGGCGATCGCCGGATCTACGTCGGTTGGCTCAACCATGTGCACGGCTGGGGCGGTTGGCTCGTGTTCCGCGAACTCGTTCGTTTCCCCGATGGCAAGTTGGGCTTGAAGTGGCTGGCGGAAACGCCGCCGCCCGTTCCGCCGAAGACGTTCACCGTGACGGACGTGTCGCGCCCGTTCATTCTGCGGGCGGCGTCACGGACGGGCGGTGAGACGGTCGAGTTCCGCATCGATCCCCGTGAAGGGCGGGCGCAGTATGCGTTTCCGAAGAAGGACACGGCGGGGGCGCGTGTGTTGACGGCGGCGGAGATTCTGGCGGCACGTCCGGAGAAAGAGCGTTTTGTGCGGGGTAATTTTACGGGCGATTTCGCGTGGAAGTGCGGCCCGGCGGCGATTGGACACATTCGCGGGCTGGACAAGCCGTTCGACGTGCGGATCGTGCAGTACTACGATCCCAAATCGGACGCGACGATTTTCGATGCCGAAATCGCGGGGACGCGGACGTTTATCACGCGCCGCGCCGGCGCGTTCGCCGAGTTGACGCCGGCGAAGTGATTCCGCGTTTCCGTTTCGCCGCATTGGCAACGGGGAGAGAGAAAGGTGCGAACATGAAAATCTGGGTTCAGCGGGTTTCGGAGGCGCGGGTCGTCATCGACGGCACGTGTGTGGCGGAGATCGGGCGTGGCTATCTGGTTCTCTTCGGCGCGACGCATGGCGACACGGCGGCGATGGCCGAGCGTTTGGCGGATCGCGTTGTCAAACTTCGCATCTTCGAGGACGCAGACGGCAAGACGAACAAGTCGATTGAAGACGTACAGGGGGACGTGCTCGTCGTCTCGCAGTTTACGCTTTACGCGGACACGAAACACGGCCACCGGCCTGGGTTTTCGGCCGCCGCGCGGCCGGACGTCGCGATTCCCGTCTACGAACGCTTCGTCGCCCGGTTGCGGGAACGGTTGGGGACCGACCGCGTGGGCACGGGGCGTTTTGGCGCGGACATGAAAGTCTCGTTGCTCAACGACGGGCCGTTCTCCGTGGAACTGGTGGAGGA
>CAZTHR010000192.1:0-4300 GCA_964613265.1 uncultured Lentisphaeraceae bacterium
ATTTTTTTTTATTTGCAAGCGCGAAATCGATTCCGCAGGAAAAATCCGCAGTTGAACGCGGGCGGCGTCCTTTGATAAAATGCGCCCCATGGAACGACTTGAAAAAACTGCCTCCGTCTGCGTGAACGTGAAAAGACCCGAAATCCTCGCCCCGGCGGGGAACATGACGTGTCTGCAGGCGGCACTCGACGCCGGCGCGGACGCCATCTATCTGGGCTTGGACGCATTCAACATGCGCGCCCGCGCGTCGGCGAACTTCGCCCGCGCCGACCTTCCGGAAGCATCCCGCCGCTGCCGCGCACGTGGTGTCCGGCTCTACCTCACGCTCAACGCCATTGTCTTCGAGGGCGAACTCGCGTCCGTCGAAGAGACGATTCTGTTCGCAAAGCCCTACGTGGACGCCTTTCTCGTTTCCGACTGGGGCGTCATCTCCCTCTGCCGAAAGCACGGCGCCGTCTTCCACGCCTCGACGCAGATGAGCTGTTCCAACTCGCTCTCCGCCCGATTCCTCGCGGCGCAAGGCGCCCAGCGCGTCGTCCTCGCCCGCGAATGCACACTCGCCGAGGTCGCGGACATCGTGCGGACGGCGGGCGTCGAAATCGAAACGTTCGTCCACGGCGCCCAGTGCATCGCCGAATCGGGACGCTGCCTCCTCTCGCACGACGCTTACGGTTGCAGCGCCAATCGCGGCGAATGCCATCAGCCTTGCCGCCGCCGGTTCGTCATCAAGGCCGTCGACCGGTTCACGGACAAGGACGGCCAGCCACTCCACGACGCGGACGCCGAATTCACCGTCGAACCCCACACGGTGCTGTCCGCCAAAGATCTCTGTTCGCTCCCCTTCGTCGACAAGTTGATGGCCGCCGGCATCGCCTCGTTCAAAATCGAAGGCCGCGCCCGCAACCCCGAATACGTCCGCGCCACCGTCGCCGCCTACCGCGCGGCCGTCGAGGCCGTCCGGAACGGCACGTTCACGCCCGCGTGCGTCGAGCGTCTCGTCGCGGACGTCAAGAAAGTCTTCCACCGCGATTTCGCCGCCGGCATGTTCTACGGACGCCCCGGCACGGATCAGTACACGGACGTCGAGGATTCAATCGCCACGACGGTCAAGCGTCATGTCGGCGTGGTGATGGACTACTTCCTCAAGGCGAAAATCGCCCAAGTGAAAATCCAAGACCATGCCGTCCGCGTGGGCGACCTGCTGCAAATCCACGGTCCCACCACGGGCGTCCAGGAATTCACGGTCGAATCGCTGCGGCGCGACGACGAAGTTCCCGCCGTCGCCGAACGCGGCACATGGGTCACATTCCCCGCGCCGCGCTGCCGCGTGGGCGACAAGGTCTTTTTCATCGAAGCCAGGGTCTGACGGGCGGCGTGAGATTTTGAACCGACCGGCCGACGAGGATGACGAGCGTGTAGATTTCCAGACGCCCCGCCAGCATGGCGACGCAATACCACGTCTTCACGAATCCCGGCAGGTCGCCGTACGTGTCGAACGGGCCGAGCGATCCGAACGCAGGACCAATGTTCCCCACCATGCTCAACGCGCCCGTGAAGGCCGACACGAGATCCAACCCGCCCATCGCCCCGACCAGCGACGTGAGAAACACGAGAATCACGTAGCAGAAGATGAACGACCCAACGACGGGCACGACTTCCTCGCGGCCGGGCGTCCCGTTGATGCGAATCGTGTAGACGCCGTGGGGATGAAGCAAGCGGTGAAACTCGTTGACCAACTGCTTGCCGAGCACTGTCCAGCGAATGACTTTCACACCGCCGGCCGTCGACCCCGAACAGCCGCCGATAAAGAAAAGCGCCAACAGCACAATCTGGCTCTGCGGCAGCCAGGCGAGATAGTCGTCCTTGCCAAACCCCGTCGTCGACACGACGGCCGCCACCTGGAACGCCGCCGCCCGCAGCGTCTCCGCCAACGAGCCGAACGCATGAAACTGGAAGACGGCCACCAGCGCGACGGCCACGACGACGATGCAAAGAAACGCCCGCAATTCCGAATTTCGCCAGACGTCGCGGAGATGCCCCTGCATGAGATGGTAGTAGAGCGCGAAGTTGACGGACGTCAACAACATGAACGCCGTGCAAATCCATTCGACGGCCGGATTGCCGAACGCGCCAACACTGGCATTGCGCGTGGAAAACCCGCCCGATCCGACCGTGGAAAACGCATGGCAGACCGCGTCGTGCCACGACAAACCCGCGACGTGGAGCGCAAGCGCCAGGACAAGCGTCATCCCGCAGTAGATGCCCCAAAGGACTTTGGCCGTGTTCGTGACACGTGCCGTCAACTTCCCCTTCTCCGGTCCGGACGTCTCCGCCTTGATGAGGCGGAAGCCACCCGCGCCGAGGAGCGGCATCAACGCCACGGCGAGCGCGATCACGCCCATGCCGCCCAGCCAATGCGTCTCGCAACGCCAGAGGTTGATGCTGCGCGGCAGCGTTTCGACGTTCGCCAGCACCGACGCGCCCGTTGTGGAAAAACCACTGACGCTCTCAAACACGGCGTCGACGAGACGGGGACACGCGCCGCTCGCATAGAGCGGAATCGCGCCAAAGACGCTGATGGCGATCCATGCCGCCCCCACGACGATGAACGCATGTTCCACGCCGATCGTGCGGATGGACGTCCGGCTCCGCAGCCAGAACACGAGCCCCACGACCCAACTGACCGCCATCGGCACGGCGAACGCCGGCACGACGGCGCGTTCGCCATAGAAGAACGCCGCCGCGATCGGAAGCAGAAACGAAAGCCCCGCCACGCCGAGGATGTAGGCGAGAACACGTGGAACAATGGCCATCATGCGCGTCGTCAGCCTCCGAACAACTTGACGGCCCGGTCGTTGCCAACGGCCGTGATCAACACGACGCGCGAACCCATCTGCGGCACCGTGTCGCCACGCGGCACCATCGTCCCGCCGTCGGGCTGGTGGATGAGCAGCACCAGATAGTCACCCGTGTTCTCAAGGTCGCGCAACGCCGTGCCGACGGCCTTTCCCTTCGGCGCGACATCGCATTCGACAATTTCAAACGCGCCGCCGCAGACGGTATGAACGGCCTTCACATGCTGTCCGCGCAAATGGCCCATGATGCTGTCCACCACGGCGTCTCGGATCGGCACGGCCACATCGACGCCGAGTTTACGCGCAATCGCCCCGACGGCAGAACTCGATGTCAGTGCGATCGTTCGCGCCACGCCGCGTGATTTCATATACGCCGCGATAATCAGGTTGCGGTCGTAGTTCTCCGACGCCGCCACGAGCAGATCGCAGGCGTCCAAACGTTCCTCCTGGATGAAGGATTCGTCGGACATGTCGCCGCACAGGACACGGGCGTCGGCAAAACGTTCGGCCGCCAGACGGCAACGTTCCGAATCGTCATCCACGATGACCAGATCTTCCGTCCGCCCCGCGTTGCGGGAAAAGAACTTCGCGAAGAACGATTCGGACATCTTCTGCACCTTCTCCTCCGCAACGAACTGCCCCACGCGACCGGCGCCGAAAACGACCATCTCCTGTGAACTACCCCGCGAGACACGGGCGAGGCCGAGGAGGCGCGGCAAGTCCGCCTGGTTCGCCAATACGCCCACCTGATCGCCCTCCTGAAGCAGCGTCCGCCCCGTCGGCAACACGGGACCGTCTGGTTTTTCGACGTAGGCAACGAGAAAGTCCCAGTTCTCCACCTTCGCAGCCAGATCTTTGAGCGGGACGCCAATCAGTGGACTTTTCGCGCCAATCGTCACGCCCACGATGCCGAACCCCGAATCGAACTCGATGACGTTGCCGACGGCGCCCTTGGCCACGGCGCGTGAAATCGCCGCCGCCGCCTCGACGTACGGATGCACCATCCAGTCAACGCCGAACACGGGGCGATGCGGCCCCGTCATGGCCACGGCAATGCCGTTCGCGTTGACGATGGCGTTACGGTAGTAGGAATAGTTGTGGACGCGGGCGATTTTGAGGATGGCGGGGTAGGCGGCATCGACAAGCGAACACGTGATCATGTTGATCTCATCGTCCTCGGTGAGCATCACCAGCACGTCCGCATCGGCAATGCCCGCGTCCTTGAGCGCTTCCAAGTCCGTACAATCCGCCTGGACGACGGCACAATCCAACTGGTTGCCCGCGTCCTTCACACAGACGGGATCGCGGTCGATCAACACGACATCGTTTTCTTCGGCGATGAGCGCACGAGCCAGTTGGATGCCCGTGAACCCCGCCCCTATGACAACGGCTTTCACGCCCCCATTATCTCACAAATCGCCGCCCCCGACTAGGGGAAAAGCGGA
>CAZTHR010000193.1:0-4245 GCA_964613265.1 uncultured Lentisphaeraceae bacterium
TTTCCTACTGGGCGCCATTCTACACGCGAATTTTCGCCTAGCCCGCCCGTCTCCACAAATGTTCGACACGGACTGCCACGCCGTCGCTATCTGTATTCCTTGAGGATGTCGACCACGCACGGCGTGTCGCCAGTTAGGTCGGCGGCGAAGTCAAACGCGGTGCTCGTGTCCAGCACAGGCAGCGGAGACGCAAGTTCACCCTCTCTGACGACCGTTCCGTCCTGCATCTTCTCGACTTTCCATTTCCGTCCGTCGGAACAGACCAGACGCTCGTCCGCCCCGATTCCCACGGCAAACGTGCAGACCGTCTGGCCGAAGAAGTTCTTGAACGTGAACGTCGGATTCTTCGCCGGGCCGTAGATGTCCATGGATAGTTTCGCCTTTTCGCCGGGACGCACGGGGATCGACTTCGGCGGCACAAGCCCCTTCGCCGGTGCGTACTCGAACGGCATCACGCCCTCGTAGCGCATGGTGGACTTCATTTCCGGCGTGAGTTTCGCGGCGAACGCCGGACGGCTCTTCCCGAGCGCGAAAAGCGTCACCTCCGCACGAACGGCGGCTTCGTCCTGGCCACCGACGAGGGCGATGTCGTTCCGACCATCCTTGAGAACGGGCTTCGCCGTGGCGGCGACACGCAGGAGCGCATCACCCTTGGCCGAATAGTGCGTCCAGGAACCGCCATCGAGTTCGGCGTACTCGCCGGACGTTAGGACGAACGGAACTACAAATCTTTCGCCGTTGACGGAGACGGCCACGTTTTCCGCCTTGGCCGCGACCATCTTGAGCGCCCGCACCTCTCCAATCTCAACCGTAGCCTTTCCACCCTTGGGGATGTCGTTCAGGTAGGCGCTGAACGTGCCGAGATGTTCCGGGTTCACCATGTCGCGGTACACCGCCAAATAGCCGCCGTACGGCCAGCGGTACTCGCAGTGTCCGGCGGCGTCGCGTTCGCGCAGCAAGACGGTGACGTATTTCCATCCCGTGAAGTCAAGCCGCACGTAATGGTCGGAAATGCCGCCGGTGAATGCGCCCGGCGTCCTGAACTGCAGGTTGAGGAGCGCCCCGGAGCCGTCGCCCTTCACCCATGCGCCAAACGCAATGCGCTCCCTGCCGAGATTGACCCCGCTGAAACCGAACGTCTTCGATGCACAGGCCCAGGCGGCATTCTGCGCCGCCGTGTCGTTTTTCGCGGAAAGGCGGAATGCCCGTACCTTCGCATCCTTTGCATCCGCATCGAACGACACGTCCACGCCCGCCGCCGCCGAGGGCTTCATCTCCCCGAATGCGTTTGCCTTCAACAGCGTCTCGCCGTCCGCGTCGCGTCCGGCCGCATAGAGGGCCTCCACGCGCATGGCGGCGGGACGTGCCGAGGCACTGTCAATCGTCCATGCTTTCGTCCACGGCAGACCGGCCCTGTGCACGAACGATTCGACGTCCGTGAGTTCCCACACGCCCTGGGCGTTCTGGCGGAGACGCGCCTCGGCGCGTGGCGTCGCGAGATGTTTCCGAGCCTCGTCGGTAAACGCCCGCGCAAGGCGTGGCCATTCGTACCATCCAAGTACCGTGAGCTGGCGGCGCACCCCTGTCACGCCCTGGCGCGGGGAGATGCCCTGAAGCGACATTGCCGCATCGTGTCCGGCGTTCTTGCCCGCAAAATACTCCATCTCGTCGATCATGTGCCCGCGCGCCCGCGGGATGTCCGTGCGTGGCATCCACCAGCCCATCTGCGGCTCCAGGAAGTTGGCTTCGCGGCCACTGTCGATCGCCCATGTCACATGCCAGTCGTGAAAACGCTTCATCCCGTACACGCTGTGGTCAGTCGTCGCCATGCGTGTCTGGAACCACCAGTTGTTCGCGCCGCCGCAACTGGCCTCGATGGAGGGTGAATGTCCGTTGTTGGCTTTGAACTTCGCGAAAATCTTGTGGCGCATTGCGTCGATGCCGTAGCGTGTGCCCATGCCCTCCGAACCGTCGAAATAGAATTCGTCGAGATTGCACGTGTTGTACACCTCCGCAAGCCGAGACGCAAGCTTCTCCGCAAGTTCCGAATCCGGCTTCGGATAGAACGCGATGTAGCGTTGATGCAGATAGTCGACCTTCGTCCCGGCGGCGTACGCGCCGCCTTTCCGCGTGCCGAACGCACCGCGTTTCAACCCCGTGAACGCAAAGGGCGTGCGCTCCCTGTCGATGCCGCTGTACTGGATGAGTTCGCCGCCGATCCTCAGCACGTTTCCGTTTGACGAGTAGGTGAACACGTTCACGTGCTTGTCGATCGGCCGCTCGTTTACGAGCAGTTCCGTGGCGTCGTCGGCAAGCGCCGCCGCAAGCGTGTACGTGGCGTCCGCTACAAGGTCCTCGCGGCAGACGGGTGTGATCCACGGATCGTGCGGATTGATACAGGCCGTGAGCGAGTGCATCCCGACGCGCAGCCCCGCCGCGTGCGCCTTCGCCGCGCAGGCCTTCATCTCCTCCAGCCCGTCGGGGAACGCATGTTTGTTCACAGGACACTGCCCAAGGCAGCTCGTCCAGCTCGAACTGATGTGGAGATTCGCGAATCCGGGACGCTTAGCGAAATCGATCCAGCTGTCGATGTCGCCGTTCCGCACGTCCGTGAACACGTAGCTCCACCGTGCCACATCGCTGTCCATCGACCAGGCGCCGCCGGCGTCGCTGCGCGGAACGCCCGCCGCGACCGTCATGCCCTTCAGCTGTTCGCGGAACCCGCCACGCGGCCCCGCTGCCAACCCTGCCTTGCGTCCGACGACCGAGAACGGCGAATCGACTGCGACGTACAGCGCACCGTAACACTTCGGTTCGCCCTTCACGTCGTAGGATCTCACGCATACGGCGGACGCCTCGTCGCTCCAGGCGTTCGCGAAGTCTCCAATCCATGTCCGGCACACGGGCTGTACGCGGCAGAACTCGAATCGCTTCACGTCCTTGACGTTGCACGACTCCACCGTGAACGTCCAGCCGCCTTTGAACGGTTCCACGGAGAAAACCGCCTCGCCGGCCTTCCCGAAGATGAATGCGAAACGTCCGTCCCCGCGCTTTTCGATGCGCCGTACGGCGACATTTCGGCCATCCGTCAATGTCGCCGTCACGAATGCTGTTACGTTCGAAATCAGTTCGCGCCCCGTCGTCTTTTCCCTCAGCGACACAATGGCCCCCAGATTGTCGAAGACGAGCGTGGCCGAATCACCGTCGATGGTGGCAAACGGTCTTCCGCCCTGGCCACGTACTTCCGTCTTCCGAATACCGCCCGTGCCGTCATCTTGGTATCCTTCGATTTCGTCATAGCGCGAATCGGATGCAAGTTCCGCGATCTGGCTGTCATCCAACGCGCTCTTCCACATCTGGAAATCGTCGATGAACCCGCCGAACGAATCGACGCCCCATCCGCCCAACTGGATTTTGCCACCGGAGACGAACGGATAATCCCATTTGCCCCTGTACACGGGTTTGCCGTTCGCATACACCGTGATGTCGGGACGCCTGAACACGAACGCCACGGACGACCACTTCTCCTGCGGCATGGCGCTGAATGCGACGAAACCGCATTCAGGTCCTTTGCCGCCTGCCCGCAGACGGAGGGAAAGGGACTTGCCATCGGGCGCAAAAAGCATGACGCCGCCTTTCGGCCCCCATCCCGTGCTTGTCAGCAGATTCGGATACTTGCCGGTTCCGGCGTCGTTTCGGCGGAACCGGATGAACAGCGTGACGTTGTTCGCGCCGTCAAACGCCTCAAGTCCGGAAACCGTCGCCGAAGCGCCGTGTGCGCCGACGGCAAGCGCGGTGCCGAACGCGCCGGTCGCCCACTTTGCGGACGGCGTCAGCTCCGCGCAGAATCCCGAAACGGAATCTTCGGCGAACGCGCCGCACCCTTCCTCGAACCCGAACTGAACAAACGGCGTCGCGGCACCACGCGCCGCACCTGCGAACAGCCCGAAAGCCACAGCCAACGCCGCACGAAACTTGATGCAGAAGTTTGCCTTGATGTTGATGTTCATCCCGAAAACCCTTTCTGTTGAGAGATGGGGCGATTATCCCATTTCCGAACAGAACAAGCAAGTGAAAAGTCCGAAAGAGCAAGCGAAAAGCCTGAGGAATGAATGTAGAAGGCGTTTGGGGTTTTTCCTACAGACGCCAACGACAATTCGTCCGCAACGCAATCTCACGAAACAAAAGGGGCATGGGGGCGTACGCGGCGACGATTGCGCGGGTGCGGGCCGTCTGGCGGGAGGT
>CAZTHR010000194.1:0-4232 GCA_964613265.1 uncultured Lentisphaeraceae bacterium
TCGCGCTGCTCGTGTCCGCCATCAGCCGCCTGTCCCCCCCGCCGACAACGAAAGTGACGTGGACGACGATGGGCACGCTCGCCGCACTGACCCTGCGCGGCGACGCCTCGAATCGCGATGCCATTCGCGAAAAGGCACAAGCCGCCTACAACCTCGTCGAAAGCCGGTTGTCCGCCTGGAATCCCAACTCCGAACTCTGCCGCCTCTCCCGCGAAGGCGGCACGAACTGGATATCCCGCGTCTCCGCCACCGTGCGCCCCTGTTACGACGCCGCCCTACACCTGTACGAACAGTCCGACCGGGCGTTCAACCCGTTCATCGGAAAGACCCTGCGCGAACTCGGCGTGTCACGCGGCGGCTTCTACGCGGACTTCGACCTTGGCGCCATCGCCAAGGGGTTCGCCGTGGATCTTGCGGCGCAGGCGATCGAACGGACGAACAACGTCCCCGACCTGCTCGTCGACCTCGGCGGCAACATCCGCGTCGTCGGCAACGGATCCTGGCGGACGGGCGTGCGAAATCCGTTCGCAAAAGATTCGTTCGCCTGCACCGTGACGCTGACGAACGGCGAATCCGCCGCCACGAGCGGCAACTACGAACGCTTCATCGAACGCGACGGCATGCGCCTCTCGCACATCCTCGACGGCCGCACCGGCCAACCAACGCACGGCATCGCGGGCGTAACCGTCATCACGCCGCGAACGCTGGGCGCCATGGGCGCGGACGGGCTTTCCACGACGCTGTTCATCCTCGGCCCCACCCACGGCGCCGCGTTCCTCGCCCGCCACTACCCCGCCGCCCAGGCGCTTTGGATTCCCGACACGCCCGAACGTCCGCGCCTCTTCGTCACACCGAATCTGGCGCCGCGGCTCGCAAATGCCCGCTGGCCGATGGAGGTCGTCAGAACGGGTTCGGACGAAAAACCGACCCGTCCGGATTGACGAGCAGATAGGAAATCGGCTTGACCGTCTCGCCGTTGTAGGAATAGTCGGCGTCCGTGTAGTTGGACACGATTTTCGACCCGTCGCCGAACGTCGTGAGAAAAACGTCTTTCGCCAGCGTGTCGTGGCGCACCATGTCCTCCTTCTGGAGGTGGCGCACGGGCACGAACTCGTCCCACGCCTTTTTGATGCGCGGCACGTCCGCGAACTTGTACGTGTAGAAAATCGGCCGGCCGCCGAACTCCACGATCTTGAGCGCCACGCGCGGGTTCTCCACGCCATCGCCCTCCATCCAGCGCGGATCGCCGCTCTTCTCAAGCTTGTAGAGGCATTTGCCGCGCGTGTGGTTCTGACACCAGCGGTCGGACGTGTAGAGGATGATGCCGTGGTAGACGAGTTCCCACAGCGGATAGACGCCCGTGGCGAGTTTCGGCAGCTTGCCCTCGTCCAGCAGTTTCAAATCGCGCTCGATGTAGTTGATGTAGTCGATGTTGCCCGCCACGTGATCGTACCCCGACTCGGACGCCGCGCCGCCCATCAGGCGCTTCCCCTCGGCGAGGATGCGGTTCTGGAGATCGGCCATCTGCTCGGGCGTGCACGGATGCTTCGGATCGCCGCAGCGCTGCGGATAGGTGGCGGAATAGACGTCGATGTAGTGCGGGCCGCGCACGCCCAACGCCGCCATCTCCTGCATTTCCTTCGGCAGCCAGCGCTCCCACGCGCATTTCTGGCAGACCCAATAACACTGGCCGCCCGCCCAAAGGCCGCCCTTGTCCAATGCGCCGTCCGCCCGCTTGCACACCCAGTCGGCATCCCACAGGCGCGAACACATGTAACCATCCGTGTTCGAGGCGTGGAGGGCGAACTGGTAGCCGAGCTTCCGCGCCTTCTCCATGAGCCGTCCAAACGCCTCCGCACCGCCCGCCTCCGCGCACACGGGGAAGTGCCCCGGCACACGACCATCGTAGCCGCCGTCCTGCCAACCGGCCGAACAGATGGACAGTTTGTCCACGCCCGCGTCCTTGAGCGCCTGCAGAAACTCCTCCGTCACGCCGAAAGGCATGTGGACGACGACAGGCAGTTCCTCGCCGCGTTTGAAGAACAGCTTCGCGTCCTGCGCATCGGGAATCGGCTTCGCCGCGTGCGTTTGGATGCGCACGACAATGGCCTCGCAGAGATAGGCGAGCTCGGGGAAATCCTTCATGCGGTCCTTGATCGTCCGCACAGCGCCGCATTCGAGCTGGTAGGCGCGGTAGGCGCGGGCAAGGCCATTGTAGTCGGCCGCCGCACCGTCGAGACGGCGGAAGTCCACCACGATGTCGTTGTAGTAGTTCGGGAAGAACGCCCGTACGCGGTCGCAGCGGAAACGCGGAAACGTCTCGTACGCCCCCTTCCGCGCCGTCGTCCGGAAATCGTAGTCGAACCGCCACGTCTTCACATGGCCGTACCAGAGCGCATCGCCCTTCTTCACGCCGAAAACCGGCATCAACTGGCGTTCCTGGGCGTAGTCGCCGTCGTCCTTGTCGAAGAGGCCGTACGTACCACGCGCTTGGATCCAGTAGCCCGCATCGCCCTTCCGCGCCGTCATGAACGACGGCACGACGTCCACGGCGAACGCATCCGACGGAATGTCCGTCTTCGGCACGACGGCGCGAAAAGCGTCCTCGCCCGTCTTTTCAAGTTCAATCGTCCGCCGCTCCGTGCGCACGATCTTGCGGGGCGAACCCCAGAGGATGCGAACTTCGGCGGTTTCGGCCATCACGGCGGCTGCGGTGAAAACGGACGCCAGCAAAATCGCGCATCTCATGGAGTCGGCCCCCTTCGTGTGTTGGCAAAAACGACTCCTAGGCCTTGCCTTCCTTCAGCAGTTTAGCGACGTTCAGCATCCGCACGTTCAAGTCGGCGAACGTGACGTCGGACGAATAGACGTCCTTGTAGTACGCATAGGCCTTCTCGTAGTCCTTCGCCTCCTCCGCGCAGAGACCAAGCTGGTAGACGACGCGCTTCTTGAGATCGTCCATCGTGGGGATCTGGTCACGCGCCGTTTCAAGCTGCATGATGGCCATGTCCGTCTGCCCCTTCTTGAGGAAGCACATCGCCAAGTAGTAGAGGGCTTCCAGACGATCCTTCGGCGACTTCTGCGCGAGCTGGAGGTGCTGGACGGCCTCGTCGTAGAACGACGGATCCTGATCGCCGTAGGTGTAGTACTGAAGCCCCAGTTCAAAGCGCAGATGCAGGTCGTTCGGATAACGCTCGACGCGCGTCGCGAGATCGTCGAACACGAATTGATCCTTCTCGACCGTCATCGCCTCCGCCTCTTCGGTCTTGCCGGCTTTCTGGAGTTCGCCGATCTGCCACTCGAAGTTCTGGACGGTAACGGTGGAGAGCATCCGGTCGAGTTCCGGGTCGGCCGAGTTGATCGCCTGCGCCTGCTGGAGCGTCTGCATGGCCTCGGGGAAACGCTTGTTCTGCGTGTAGAGACGGGCGAGCGCACGATAGGCGTTCATGTTGTTCGGCTCTTTCTCGATCTGCGCCTTCTTCTCGGCGATCAAGGCCTCGGCGTCGTCGCCGGAAATGACGGCCTTGTTGGCGGCGTCGAGCTTCTTGGCCTGCTCCTTGTTGGCGATCAGGTTCTGGAAGCCGCCCTTCTTGCCGACGGAATCAGACCACCCGCTTGACATTGTTGTTTGCGCCTCGGCGTTTTTCAACAACTGCAGAATGCGCTGGTCGCCCGGCTTGAGCTTGGCGAGTTTCGCATAGGCGTCACGCGCCTTGTCGTAACGCTTGGCGATCATGTAGTAGCTGGCAATGCGTTCGAGCAGCGCCGCGTCGCCCTGGTTGCAGGAGTAGGCGGCCTCGACGGAAATGGCGGCGGCCTCGGGTTTGCCCGCCGCCTCGGCGGCCTTGACCGCCGCGTCGATGTTGTCCGGATCGAGCGGATTGACCGTGAGCAGCTTTTCGGCCTCGGCCATCGCCTCCGCGCCCTGGCCTTTCTTCGCGAGCGCCAGCACTTTGGACCGCATCGTCATGCACTTCATCTTCGACATGAAGCCGGGCGGGTTCTGACGCACGTTCGCAATCTGCGCCGCGCGAAGCAATCGGCGCGACTCCAACGTGTCCGGCGCACAGTCAACCGCCTGGGACAGCATTTCGACTGCCGCCCCATACCGGCCAGATTCCAATGCCATCCGTCCGTGGTTCGTAAAATTCTGGGCTTTCTGAGCCAATGCATCGTTTGCCATGTTTTTCCTCAAATCAGTCTAAACGGTCGACAACACAACTTTGTATGCT
>CAZTHR010000195.1:0-4214 GCA_964613265.1 uncultured Lentisphaeraceae bacterium
CTGTGCATCCCCGTGAAGAGGCGCGAGAGGTTGATCCACGTGAGCGTGAGGACGATCATCACGGCGCCGACCGTCCGGAACGCGCGTTCCGCATTCGGCGAGAGGCGTGGCCGTAGATGGAAGTAGGCGGCGTAGACAAACCAGGTGGCGAGCGACCACATCTCCTTCGGATCGAATTGCCACCAATGCCCCCAGCAGACCTTCCCCCACGCGGCGCCGAGCACGAGACCGAGCGTGAGCAGGAAGAACCCTATGCCCATCAGACGCCGCCCTGCGCCAAACGCCGCGCGGACGAGTACCAGATATCCGAGCACGTACGCGCCCACGTGCGGGACGAAGAACGGACTTTGCAGCGCCGGCATCAGACGGCGAACCTCGCCGTCCATCGCGAATCCGACGGGAATCATCACGAGCGCGAGCAGAGCCGCATCTGTTCGCAATGTGTCTTGTCGGTCAATCCGTGCGGAAACGAACGTCAGAACGGGCAGCAACGCCGCCGAACACATTAAAAACTCGTACAGGTTCTGCATCGGCGGATGTCCCGTAGTCAGCCCCCGATGGACGAGCATCGCCGCAATGCCCAGAAACGTTGTCGCATAGAGTCCGCGAACGACTCGTCCGAATCCCAGACGGGGGGCGTCCGACGACGGTGGTTGTTCGCAGGGCGTACCGCCCACACGGAAGAAACGCACGGCCGAACCGAATGCGCCGAGCAAGAGCAACACGCCCCCGACGAATACGTACGGCAAACCGATATCTTTCACGCAGTTCAGAACCGTAAAATAAAATGGTTTTCCCGTGTGTGGATTCTCCATCTCCTGATAGGAACTCTGGTAGACCCACCAGCCATCTTTCACGAGCGGGTGGTTGACGGAAATCGCCACGGGTTCGCCCCGTACGCCCCTCTCCGTTCCGCCCGTCGGCAGCACACGCCCCCGGCTCGTGTACTGGCGCACCGTTCCCGTATCCGCCCAACGGTCGATCGTGAATTCATCGAGCGCGAACTCAAATGCATCGTCCACCGCGCCCGTCTGCCGTGCATGGAGTTTCAGGTAGCCGTCGGGCATCCCCGCGACGGCGTTGTAGAGCCAGCCGCCGAGCACGAGGGCGAACCCCAGATGGAACAGCCACGCGGGCAAACGCGCCGCGAATGCCGCCCATCCACCTCCGATCATATTTCGCACCGCCGCAAGACCACAGAAAAGCGCGAACACGGCCAGCACACTGCGAGGCCACATGCCGCGCATCGTCGCCAACGCCCGATCCGCGCCCATGCAGGCGAACACGACCGACGCGACGACGGCCGCCAGCAGAAGTGCCGCGCCCGCCGTGCGCCCGGTCAATTTATCCCATCGCGCGTTCATTCGGCAACGTCGTTTCGATTCCGCGTCAAACGTCCAAGGCGCCCGTCAGGTCGCGCACGGCCGCAAACCCCTTACGCGCACAGTAGTCCGCCACGCCGTCGCAGACGCGCGCGGCCGTAGCGGGGTCTGTGAACGTGGCCGTGCCGACGGCCACCGCCGTCGCGCCCGCGAGGAAAAACTCAATGGCGTCCTTTGCCTCGTAGACGCCGCCCATGGCGAGAATCGGCAGGTTCGTGCAGCGATGGGCATCGTAGACGGCTTTCACGGCGGCGGGGTGGACGCAACGCCCGCTCAGGCCACCCGTTCGATTGCCCAACACAGGGCGGCGCGTTTCGATGTCGATCACCATCGCCGGAATCGTGTTAATCAACGCGAGCGCGTTGGCGCCGTTGTCCGCGCACGCCTTGACGTAGGGCGCGATGTCCGGCACGTTTGGCGCGAGTTTCACGATAAGCGGCAGGTGCGTTGCGGCGCGAACGGCCGCGACGACGCGGGCGAGCACGGCGGGATCCTGTCCAAACGTGTGGCCGCCGGCCTTGACGTTCGGGCAACTCACATTCATTTCGATCGCGTCCACGGGATGTCCGACCGTCGACAGTTTCGCCGCCACATCGGCGTACTCTTCCACCGAACCGCCCCAGATGTTCACGATCATCGGTAGCGCGGCACCGACCGTGCGCACGTAGTGCGGCACGTAGTGGTCGACAAACGCGGCGACGCCCGGCCCTTGCAAACCAATTGCGTTCACGAGGCCACCCGGCACTTCGCAGTGACGGGGCATCGCATTGCCCGGCCAGGGATCGCGGCGGACGCCTTTCACCGTCACCGCACCAAGTTTCGCGTAGTCGAGCGCGTCCACGTACTCCGTACCGTACCCAAACGTGCCACTCGCCGTCGTCACGGGCGTCCGCATGGCGAGACCGCCCAGATTTACACTCAAATCCACCATGGTCGTCAACTCCAGATCAATTCCGAGGCTTTGAACACCGGCCCGTTCACGCAGCACCGCGCGTTGACAGGCGTTCCATCGGGTCCCTTGACCGGCTGGATGCAGGCGAAACACGCGCCCACGCCACAGATCATGTGGCGATCCATGGAAATCCAGCCCGGCATTCCCGCGTCGAGCGCGCGCTGGGCCACGGCCTTCAGCAGACCATCCGGTCCGCACGTGAACAGTTCAAAGCGTTCGCCACGTGTCCGCAAATCGGCCAGCGCGGCGTCGAGCGGTTCCGTAACGAATCCCTTTGCGCCCGCGCTGCCGTCGTTCGTAGCCGTGCGCACGGCCACGCCCAGTTCGGCAAAACGGTCGAGCGCGAGCAAGTCGTCCTTCGTCCGTCCGCCCACGAAAAGCGTCGTCTGCGGATGGCGGAGGCGTTTGGCAAGGAAGTGGAGCGGCGCCACACCGTAGCCGCCGCCCACGAGCAGTGGCGTCCCGGCGCACGTCGTCGGGAAACCGTGTCCGAGCGGCCCCAGCACATCGACGAAATCGCCCACGCGGGACGTGGCCAGTGCCGCCGTGCCGCGTCCGACGATCTTGTACATCAACGTCACGCGCCCGTCGTCCGCGTCGAACACCGAAAACGGCCGCCGCAGAGCGCTGGCCTCCAGCGTCGGTACGCGCACATGGACGAACTGGCCGGGCGTCAGCGCGGCCGCCAGACGCGGCGCGGCGAGGACGAGAAACCGGTAGCCCGGCCCCGCCTCGGTGTGCGCCACGATTTCGGCCCGTTCATCGAAAGAAGACATGGTTCGCGTCCTTTCAGAGGTTGGCGATCACGGCCGCGCCCATCGCCTTCGTGCCGACCTTCGTGCAACCGTCGTGGGCGATGTCGCCCGTGCGGAGCGGCCCGGCGAGGACTTTGCCGACGGCCGCTTCGATGGCGTCCGCTTCGGCCGCGAGGCCGAACGTGAAGCGGAGCATCATGGCGGCGGAGAGGATTGTCGCCAGCGGATTGGCGACGTCCTGTCCGGCGATGTCCGGCGCCGAACCGTGAATCGGCTCGTACATGCCGAAGCCGTCGGCACGGAGAGAGGCGGACGGCAACATGCCGATCGACCCCGTGATCTGCGAAGCCTCGTCGGAGAGGATGTCGCCGAACATGTTTTCGGTCAAGATCACATCGAACTGCTGCGGGGCGCGGACGAGTTGCATGGCCGCGTTGTCCACGTAAAGGTTGTCGAGCGTGACATCCGCGTAATCGGCGGCGTGGAGGCGAGCCACCGTTTCGCGCCAGAGGCGGGATGTTTCCAAGACGTTCGCCTTGTCGACGCTCGTCACCTTCCTCCCGCGTTTACGCGCGGCCTCGAACGCGACGCGGGCGATGCGTTCGATTTCGGTCACGGAGTAGGGCATCCGATCGTAGGCGGACTGTCCATCCGCCGCCCGTACATGATCGCCGAAGTAGACGCCGCCCGTGAGTTCGCGCACGACGAGAAGGTCGAGACCGTCGCCGATGATGGCGGGCTTCAGGGGACTGGCATCCTTGAGCGGCGCCCAAACCTTGGCCGGGCGCAAGTTCGCGAAGAGACCGAGTTCTTTGCGGAGGGTCAACAACGCGCGCTTTTCGGGACGCTGGGGGCCGGGCAGGGCGTCCCACTTCGGTCCGCCCACGGCGCCCAACAGCACGGCGTCTGCCGCCTTGCAGGCCGCGAGCGTCGCGTCCGGCAGACAGTCGCCCGTCGCGTCATACGCCGCACCGCCCACGAGATGTTCGTCCAACGTGAACGTATGGCCAAACTTTTCCGCCACGACTTTCAAGACTTTGACGGCCTCGCCGACGATTTCCGGCCCGATTCCGTCACCCGCAATCACTGCAATATTCTTTTTCATGCTGCTCTTCTCAATTGCCT
>CAZTHR010000196.1:0-4209 GCA_964613265.1 uncultured Lentisphaeraceae bacterium
TCGCCATCGTCAAACACATCGCACGGCTGCACGGCGGCGACGTCGCCGTCGATTCGACGCAAGGCGTCCGCACCACCTTCACCGTCCGTCTTCCCTGCATCGCCAAACCAGCGTTCAAACGCGCGTGTACATTTCAAGCGGAAACGGCTTGATTCACGGCGTGGTTTTCGGTATCATGGTTGAAAGTTTTTGAAAGGAGAAAAAACATGTTTTCAGGACCTTGGCAGATTGTTCTTTTGTTGGTAGTCATCGTGCTGGTGTTCGGTAGCAAGAAGCTTCCCGAACTGGCTCGTTCCCTTGGCCGTGCGAAGGGCGAGTTCAAGAAAGGCTCGGAAGAAGGCGAAGCCCTGCTCGCCGAAGAGGAGAAGCAGAAGAAGGAAGCGCCGAAGCAGGTCGCTTCGTCTGAGGACGCCGGTTCCGCAAAGTGAACGACGTACTCAGAGAACGGTTGAAAACCGTTCCGAACCGCCCCGGCTGCTACCTGATGAGGGATCGTCGGGGCGTTATTGTCTATGTGGGAAAGGCAAAGAACCTGCGCAAGCGGGTTCTTTCCTATTTTCGTCCGAACGCAGACCACGCGCCGAAAGTCCGCTCCATGGTGAACACCGTGGCCGACCTCGAATTCATGACCGTGCGGAACGAAGCCGAGGCTCTGCTCACCGAAGCGAACCTAATCAAGCGTTACAAACCCCACTTCAACATCCTCATGCGCGACGACAAGCGGTATCTGGCGCTGCGCGCGGATCCGGACGAGCCCTTCCCGCGCTTCGCCACGTGCCGTATCGTCCGCGACGACGGGGCACGCTACTTCGGGCCGTTCCCTTCCGCGCCCGTCGTCCGCACGGCGAAGGATTTCGTCGAGAAGCGGTACGGTCTGCGCGGCTGCACGACCCTCGCGCCAGACGAAGAGACGCATACGCACTGCCATGCCGACGTCGTGCGTTTCTGCACGGCACCGTGTCTGGGCCGGATTTCCGTGTCCGACTACCGTGCGCGGTTCGAGGAGGCCTGTGCGTTTTTGAAGGGCGAACGGCCGGGGGTCATCACCGAACTGGTGGCGGACATGAAAGCCGCCGCCGCGAAAGAGGATTTCACGAAGGCCGCCAAACTGCGGGACACAATCGCCGCGCTGAAGGAAATGACGAAAGCGCATTTCGTGCGCAAGTCCCCTGAAATGCGCCGTGCCGACGCGCAGAAAGGGCTGGTCGAACTCGCCGACGCGCTGGGGCTTTCCGCGCCGCCGCGTGTCATTGAATGCGTGGACATCTCGAACCTCTTCGGCACGCACAACGTCGCCTCGCTCGTCGTGGCGATCGACGGCCTGCCCGACCGCCGCTACTACCGCCATTTCAAAATTGAATCGTTCGAGGGGGCCGACGACCCACGCGCAATGGCCGAAGTCGTCTTACGCCGCTACGGGCCGGATTCGACGCTCGTGGCCAAATCGCCCCGCGCCGACCTCTACATCTGCGACGGCGGCATCACGCAGTTGCGCGCCGCCCGCGCCCGCTTCGCCGAAATCGGCTGTGCGGACATGCCGACCGTGGGGCTTGCGAAGCAGCAGGAAATTCTCGTCACAGACGATGCGCGGGGTGACGTGTTCCTGCCCCGCGATTCGGAGGCGTTGATGGTCGTCACACGCCTCCGCGACGAGGCCCACCGGTTTGCCATCACCTACCACCGCAGTCTGCGCGAACGGACGATTCGCGAATCCGTGTTGGACGAAGTTCCAGGCATTGGCCCCGCCAAGAAAATGGCGTTGCTCAAACGCTTCCATTCCGTCTACGGCATTGCGAAGGCGACGGAAACGGACATCGCGGCGACGGCGGGTATCGGGCCGGAGTTGGCTCGCGCCGTCCGCAGGGCGGCAGCGTCCGCATCGGGTGAATTGAAACACGCATAAACGCGAAGAGGGTTTGCGTCATGGTCAAATCGCTGACGGTCTTCTATCTCCACAAGCCGAGCCGACTGGATGCACGGCGTCTGCCCGCCATGGAATACGGTCTGGCCGACGCATTCCGGGATTTCTGCCGCGAGACGTTCGACACGCGGGAAGCACGGGACTACCCGCCGCTGAAACTGACGGCCGTCTTCTCCGCTGAACAACTGGCGGCGGCCCTGCTGTCTTCGCCCGGTCGTCCGACGGAAAAAGGCCGAACGTGCTGTCTTTTCCTGATCGACGACGACCTTCTGGGGTCAACCATCCGGGAGATGACACTGCGGACCTGGCTCAAGGCGTTTTTCCCCGCGATTCCTCGCGTCCTCGTCACGCATCCGGGCCATGCCGAAACGACTCTGCCCGCCCGCCGCTGGACGAAGAAACAGGCCACCGTCTTCGAACATCCCGCCCGCCACCACGAACGCATTGTGCACCTCTTCAAGAGTTTCTGGGCACCGCGTTTCTGGGGCGCGTTGCGTCAGTACGTCCAGGTGAAAGCGGGGACAAACTGGCACACGCCCGGCCACAACGGCGGACGCGGGTTCGCGACGTCGCCGTTTCTGCGCGGCTTCCACGAGGCGTTCGGATCGACGATTTTCCGGTCAGACCTTTCCGTCTCCGTCGAATCGCTCGGCGATTTGTCGAGTCCCGAAGGACGGACGCCGTTGTCGGAGGCGCAGAAACTGACGAGCGAGATTTTCGGCACGGCGCAGAGCTGCTACGTGACGAACGGCACGTCCACGTCGAACAAAGCCATGTTGCAGACGCTCCTGCGGCCGGGCGAGACGGTGTTGGTGGATCGCAATTGCCACAAAAGCGTCCATCATGCCATCATCATGTCCGGCGCCGTGCCGCGTTATCTGCCCGCGCACTGGAACGCGACGCTCGGCGTCTGGGGTCCCGTCGCGCTTGCCGACATCCGTTCGGCGCTCGCGGGCGTTCCCGCCACGCCGGCCGCGACGCGACCGCGCATGTTGATTCTAACCGTCTGCACGTACGAGGGCGTCCTCTACCCGTCGTGGGAAATCGGCCGGCTTTGCGAGGCGGCGGGCGTCCTTTTCTACGCGGACGAGGCGTGGGCGCCCTATCTGCCGTTCCACCCCTTCTACACGCATCGGGGCACGGATGGCGCGGTGTTCCGCTACAGCGCGGTGAACGAATCGGCGGGGGCGCATTTTTCCGTCCAGTCCACGCACAAGGCGCTCGCCGCGTTTTCACAGGCTTCGATGGTCCATGTGTCCGACCGCTTCAAGCGTCTGCTGGAGGACGACGCGACACCGGGCTTCCGTTGGCTGCGCCGACGCTTTGCGCTCCACGGCCACGGTTCGTACGAGAAGTTCTCGCACGACTTCCATGAAATCCTCCGTTACTGGCATTCAACGTCGCCGCACTATCCGTTCATGGCCACGCTCGATACGGCGGGCATTGAAATGCGTCTGGAGGGGTTGCAGGTGCTCGACGACCGTCTGCGCTGGGTGGCCGCGTTCCGCAAGCGCGTCGCGGCCGAATGCGGCAAACCGGAGGACGAATGTTTCGCCTCGTTGTCCGAAATCGCGGGCGGTGCAACGTGGGTCAAGGACGGTTATTTGAAAGACCCGCTTAAACTCGTTCTCATGTTCCGTTCGGCGCGGGGGTGCGATACGTTTCGCACGGCACTGCTCAAGGCCCGCATCCAGTGGGAGAAATCATCCAGCAGCACCATCCTCTTCCTCGTGACGACGGGGACGGTCGAGGAACATTTCGAGTACCTCTTCCGCGTCTGCCGCGAACACAAGCACTTGATCGGCCGTCCCACCGCCAAAGGGGCGGCGGACACGAGTGGCGGCGTGGGTGCGGCCGTGGCGGGGCAGGCGGCCATTCTGCCACGCGATGCCGCGCTCTGCGACGGCGAACTCGTGCCGTTGGAACAGACGGAGGGACGCATCGCCTCCCAGTTCCTCGTCCCCTACCCGCCCGGCATCCCGGTGTTCATCCCCGGTCTTCGGATTACGAAGGCGATGATCCGTCTGATTCAGGATGTCATCGCCGCCGAAGGGCCGAGTGCCGTGCATGGCCTGTTCTGCCGAGGCGACCACGCGCCCTACCTCGTCGAAGTGTTGAACAAGGACGAGGAACAACACGCCCAGCCGCTCTGACAGAACGCCCGACGCAGGAGGCCGAAGTCCAGCCCCTTGGCGAAGTAGTTCTCAAGACCGTGTCGCGCAACGGCGTAGAGTTTCCAGTCCTCGCGTTCCTGGTGCGTGAAGTCGGCGAATATCTCGTTGGGCGAT
>CAZTHR010000197.1:0-4207 GCA_964613265.1 uncultured Lentisphaeraceae bacterium
CGTTCGCCCCACATCGGGAAATCTTGTGCTATAATACGCTCTTTGAAGAAAGGTACTTGCGACATGAAATTGACGAACGAACAGCTTAAACTTGCGGCGAACACGGTGCGGTGTCTGGCGGCGGACATGGTGGAAAAGGCCCGGAGTGGGCATCCCGGCGTGGCGCTCGGTCTGGCCGATTTGGCGGTTTCCCTCTGGTTGAAATTTTTGAACGTCGATCCTAAGGACGCCACGTGGGCGGATCGGGACCGTTTGGTGTTTTCGGGCGGCCATGCGTCGTCGCTCGTCTACGCCCTGTTCTACCTGTCGGGTCTGGGCAATTTGAAGATGGACGAAATCCAGGCGTTCCGTCAGCTGGGCGCCCGTTGTGCGGGCCACCCGGAGCGCGGGCTCGTTCCCGGCATCGAAGTGACCACGGGGCCGCTCGGGCAAGGTCTGGCGATGGCCGTGGGGATGGCGATCGCCGAACGGATGCAGGCGGCGCGGGACGGCGAACAGGACGGCCAGCCCGTCACGGATCACCGCACGTGGGTGTTCTGTGGCGACGGCGACCTCGAAGAGGGCATTTCGCACGAGACGTGTTCGCTGGCGGGCAAGTTGAAGCTCGACAAGCTCTGCGTGATCTACGATTCGAACAACATCACGATCGAGGGCAAGGCCGATCTCGCGCTCGCCGACGATGCGAAACAGCGTTTCGAGAGCTACGGCTGGAAGGTCTTCACGTGCGACGGGCATGACTTCGACCAGATCGACCGCGCCCTGCGCAAGGCCCAGAAGGTCGTCGGTCAGCCCGTGCTGATTGTCGCCACTACGCACATCGGGTTCGGTGCGCCCACGAAGCAGGATTCGGCGTCCTCCCACGGTGCACCGCTGGGCGCGGAGGAAGTGGCCGGTCTCAAGAAGAACCTTGGATTCGATCCCGACAAGTCGTTCGAGGTGCCGAGCGAGGTCTACGACTGGTTCCACGACCGTGCCGACGCCTGCCACCGCATGAACCTTCGCTGGAAGAAACTGTACAAGGCGTGGAAAGCGGCGAATCCCGAAAAGGCCGACGCGCGGGAATTTGCGTTGCGCGGCGGGTTGCCGCCGAATCTCGCGGATGTGCTGCCGACGTTCGACCCCGCCAAGCCCGTGGCCACCCGCGCGGCCTGCGGCGCGGTCATGAACGCGCTGGCCGAGGCGGTGCCGTACTTTGTCGGCGGATCGGCCGACCTGGAGCCTTCCAACAAGACGGCGCTCAAGGCCTGGGGTTGGATTGCGTCGGATGATTTTTCGGGGCGCAACTTCCACTGGGGCATTCGCGAACTCGCGATGAGCGCGATGGTGAACGGTCTTGTGGCCCATGGCGGATTCCGCGCGTTCGGCGCCACGTTCGCCGTGTTCAGCGACTACTGCAAGCCGGCGATGCGTTTGGCCGCGTTGATGAAACTGCCGTCGCTGTGGGTGTTCTCGCACGATTCCTTCTACGTGGGCGAGGACGGCCCGACGCACCAGCCGATCGAACAGCTGGCAATGCTTCGCGCCATGCCGAACCTCTTCACGTTCCGTCCGGCGGACGCGAACGAGACGGCGTGCTGCTGGTTGACGATGATGCGGCGGACGGACGGTCCGAGCTGCATTTTCACGTCCCGTCAGAATCTGCCCGTGCTCGACGGCGTCTCCCGCGAGGGCGTCGAGAAGGGCGCCTACGTGATCTGGGAATCCAGCCCGCTGCCCGACATCCTGTTCATCGCGTCGGGTTCGGAGGTCGCAATTTGCATCGAGGCCGCGAAGAAGCTCGTCGATCTCGGCCGTCAGGTGCGCGTCGTTTCGATGCCGTGCCGCAAGCTCTTCCTCGCACAGCCGCTCGCCTACCGCGAGAGCGTGATTCCCGGCACGTGCGCCCGCCGCGTGATCGTGGAGGCCGGCGTGAAGTTCGGCTGGGAGGCGTTCGTCGTGAACGCCGCGCAGGTTCGCTACGTGACGATGGACGACTACGGTGAATCGGGTCCTTGCCAGGAACTCGCCGAACATTTCGGCTTTACGGCCGACGCGGTCTTCGAGAAGGCGCGCGAACTGCTCTGAGGTTCCGATGCGTTTCGTCGTCACAGCGGGGCCGACGCGTGAATGGCTCGACCCCGTGCGTTTCCTCTCGAACCCGTCCACGGGCAAGATGGGATTCGCCGTGGCGCGCGCGGCGCGGTTGGCTGGACACGACGTTACGCTCGTCGCGGGTCCCGTCGCTCTTCGGACGCCCGCGGGTGTCCGTCGCGTGGATGTCGTCACCGCCCGCGACATGCTGGCCGCCGTGACGTCCGCGCTCGCCGCCGCGCCGGCGGGCGAGACGCAGGTGCTTGTGATGTGCGCGGCCGTCGCCGATTGGCGGCCGGCGGAAACGGCGTCCGCGAAGTTGAAGAAGGGCGAGATGGATGGGATTCTCCGTCTCGTCCGCAACCCCGACATTTTGAAGGAAACGCGGGACGTTCCGAACGTCGTGCGCGTGGGCTTTGCCGCCGAAACGGGGGCGCCTACCGCCGAGGCGGCGCGGAAATGCCGTGAGAAGGGGCTGGCGCTCGTCGTCGGAAACGACGTCACGGCGGCGGGGGCGGGGTTTGGTACGGACACCAATCGCGTCGTATTCGTGACGTCGGACGGAACGGTCATGCCGCTTCCCCTGATGGGCAAACTCGCCGTGGCGAAGCGGATTGTCCGGTTCGTGGAGGGCGTCGCCCGTGGCTGACGGCGACTACGAGCGTGGGCGCGGGCGGGAGCTCGCCGCGATTTCCGCCACGCTGCGGAAACTGGCGGCGGCGCGGCGGACGCACGTGATGGTGCTGAACGGACTGGCCGCGTCCGAGGAGGCGTGGGCGCTCTGCCGCTTTCGTCGCGATTTTCTCTTTTCGTACACGGACCAGTTGGCGGGGCGGCCGGAACGTGTTTTCGCGACGACGGCGGGAACGTTCGTTCTTGTCGGCTGGTCGATGGGCGGAAGCACCGCGTTGCGTCTTGCGGCGGCTTACCCCGGCAGAATCGCGGGACTCGTCCTTCTTGCCGCCACGCCGCGCATGATGGCGGACGAAGCGACGGGTTGGCGCGGCATGACGCCGCGTCGGCTGGAAGCCCTGCGCCACGGCATCGAGATGACGCAGGGCGAGGGGTTCTTCGGGATTCCGGACGGGAAGCCGAATCCGTATTGCGCCGATTCGTCCGACAATCTGGAGGCCGGGCTGCGCTATCTGCTGGAGACGGACGTTCGCGCCGACCTGTTGCGTGTCTTCGAGAAGGGCGCGCCGTTTCCCGTGGCGATTTTCCAGAGCGAACGCGATGGCATTGTTCGGTCTGAAAATGCCTCGTGGTTGAAATCGCTTTTCCCGCAGGCGGCGTTGACGTGGATTCCCGGCGCGGAACACGCCCTGCCGATCTGGATTCCCGAGCCGATCGCCCACGCCATCGAAGGCATGCTTGAATGAGGAGTACGAAATGACGAATGACGAATTGGCAGGCATGATTGACCATACGTTCCTGAAAGCGGCGGGTGCGGTCGACGCGATTGAGAAACTCTGCGAGGAGGTGCGGACGTACAAGTTCGCGTGTGCGATGGTGAATCCCGGACAGGTCGCGCGCGCCGTTCGTCTCCTAGGCGACGCGGGGCGTGTGGGAACGGTGATCGATTTTCCTCTCGGACAGGGTACGCCGCAAAGCGTCGTCCGCGACGCGGAAGAGGCGATTGCGCTGGGTGCGCGGGACATTGACTTCGTAATCGACGTGCGGAAGCTCAAATACGGTTCTGCCGAAGCATTGCGGCACGAACTGGCTGCACGTGCCGCCACGTGCCACGCCCATGCGGGCGTCGTCGCCAAACTCATCATCGAGTGCTGCTATTTGACCGACGACGAGAAAGTTCGGGCGTGTCTTTTGGCCAAGGATGCCGGATTCGATTTCGTCAAGACGTCTACGGGATTCGGCACGGGCGGCGCGACGGTGGCCGACGTGGCGCTCATGCGGCGGACGGTCGGTCCGGCGATGGGCGTGAAAGCGGCGGGCGGCATCCACACGCGCACGGAGGCGTTGGCGCTGATCGCGGCCGGCGCCACGCGCCTCGGCTGCAGTGCGGGCGTGGCGATTCTGAACGGTTAAACATGGGATGCCATCTGCGGAGGAGGGGTGCGATTGCCGCTAACCTTGGATTTCCGAAGGTTTGGCCATTCTATAACCTTGGATTTCCGAA
>CAZTHR010000198.1:0-4194 GCA_964613265.1 uncultured Lentisphaeraceae bacterium
CCTGAAGATCTGGCAGGATGGAAAACCCGTGCGGAACTTCGTCCCTGTGCGTCTGGGCGACGAGCATGGCACGGTCGCGCTCTGGGACAAGGTGAGCGGAAAGCCGTTCTTCCTGAAGGACGGCGCGACGTATACGGTCGTCGGCCCCGTCGTCGGCAAGTTCCCGCGCGGGTTGATGCTCATCTTCAAGTAGACGGAGACGCGGACGCGCGTTCGCGATGCTGGGAAAGGCCGGGCGTTCTGTCCGGCCTTTCCTGTTTGTCCGCGAGGCGGTGTTTTATGTTATTATAATGCAGCGTAAAAACAGCGTGTTGCTTGCGAGATGGACGTGCGGACGAAAAAACTGAATTTGGACGTGTTGAAACCCGACGTGCGGACGGCCGTGCAGACGATTACCCGTCTGGTGCGGTCGGCCGGCGGTCGTGCGCTGATGGTCGGCGGGGCCGTGCGCGATTTGCTTTTGGGCGCCTCGGACGTCAAGGACGTGGATCTCGAAGTTTTCGGACTGGATGCGTCTCGTCTTCAGGCGGTCTTGGCGCCGGCGTTTGCGTTTGATGCCTGTGGCGCGTCTTTTGGCGTCCTCAAGATCAAGCACGTCGACGTCGATGTCGCTTTGCCGCGCCGCGAATCGAAACAGGGCCGAGGGCACAAGGGCTTTTTCATCAATGCCGATCCGTCCCTTTCAATCGCGGAGGCCGCCAGCCGCCGTGATTTTACCGTCAATGCGATGTACTACGATCCGCTGGACGAAACGTTCGAGGATCCCTACGGCGGGGTTGCGGATCTGGAGCAGCGCATCCTTCGCCACGTCTCGCCGAAGTTCATCGAAGATCCCCTGCGCGTCCTACGTGGGATGCAGTTCGTGGCGCGGTTCGGCTTGACGGCCGCGCCGGAAACGGTCGCCGTCTGCCGTACGATGGACATTGAAGACCTGCCGCCGGAACGCCTGTGCGACGAATGGCGCAAACTGCTTACGAAGGGCGTTCAGATCGCCCGAGGTCTGGCGTTCCTCCGCGCCGTCGGCTGGACGAAATACTTTCCGGAACTCCAGGCGCTCATCGGCTGCCATCAGGATCCGCACTGGCATCCGGAAGGCGATGTGTGGAATCACACGTGCTGGGCGCTTGACGCATTTGCGCGGCATCGCATCGGTGACGCGACGGAGGATTTCATCGTCGGGCTGGCCGTCCTCTGCCACGACTTCGGCAAGCCCGCCACGACGCGGTACGATCCTGTGAAACGGCGGATTCGCAGTCTGGGGCACGACACGGCGGGCGTGAAGCCGACGCGTACCTTTTTGCGGCGGCTCACGCACGAGGAACGCATTCTCCGGGATGTGCCGCCGCTCGTGAGCTGCCACATGCAGCCGTTTTCGTTATGGCGGTCGCACGCGGGTGACGCGGCCATTCGTCGCCTTGCGCTGCGCGTCGGCCGCATTGATCGTCTGCTGCGCGTTTCGCAGGCCGACGTCGAGGGGCGGCCGCCGGCGGCGGACGAACCGCCGCGTGGCGAAGAGTTGCGGTGGCTGGCTGATCAGGCGGAACGGTTGCGCCTTGCCGCCGCCACGCCGAAGCCGATTGTTCAGGGGCGTCATTTGATTGCGTTGGGGTACACGCCGTCGCCGCAGTTCGCGACGTGGCTGTCGGCCTGTTTCGAGGCGCAGCTCGACGGCACGTTTGCCGACGTTGACGGCGGCGTCCGCTACCTGCGGAAGGTTATTGAAAAGACGCCCGCTCCAATCCCCGTGCAGGAGGACGGAAAATGACGAACCTGTTGGATGCATCCGTGGTTGAAGATCTTGTCGCCCGCGCCTTGTCGATGGTGGCGCGCGCCTACGCGCCGTATTCCCGTTTTCAGGTGGGCGCGGCCGTGCTGGCCGCATCGGGGCGCATCTACACGGGCGCGAACGTCGAGAACGCTTCGTTCGGCGCGACGGTCTGCGCCGAACGGAACGCGATCGCCGCCGCCGTTTGCCACGGGGAGCGGCGGCTTGTCGCGCTGGCCGTGGCGGGGGGACGTGACGGGCGTGTGACAGATTTCTGTCCCCCGTGCGGCATCTGCCGTCAGGTCATGCGCGAGTTTTGCGACCCGCGCACGTTTCAAATTTTCGTGGCGCGAACGCCCACGGACCACGCCGGCTTCACGCTCGACGCGTTGCTGCCCGAAAGTTTCGGGCCGGAGACGCCGGGATTGCGCGGCGGGATGGACAGTGAACGGAAGGAGTGAACGATGATTGTCGTATTGGGTAGTACGAACACGGACATGGTGGTGTCCGGCGCGAAAATCCCCGTACCGGGCGAAACGGTTTGTGGCGGGGCGTTTGCCATGAATCCGGGCGGCAAGGGCGCGAACCAGGCCGTGGCCGTAGCGCGGCTTTCGGCGAAGAAACGGAATTGCACGTTCATCGCCAAAGTCGGGAACGACCTGTTCGGGCGGGACACGGCGGCGCGGTTGAAGAAGGACGGCATCCAGGCGCATCTCGTCGTGGACGAGACGGCCGCGTCCGGCACGGCGCTCATCCTCGTCGATCCGAAGGGGCAGAACGTCATTTCCGTGGCGTTGGGCGCGAACGGGACGCTCGTTCCGGCGGACGTCGCGCCGTTCGTTGCCGATATTGAACGGGCCGATGCGCTGCTCCTGCAACTGGAGACCCCGATCCCGACCGTCCTCTGGGCGGCGCAGACGGCGGCGCGGGCGCACGTGCCGGTGATTCTCAACCCCGCCCCGGCCGCCAAGTTGCCAAAAGAGCTTTACCGGGTTCTCGACTGGATTACGCCCAACGAGACGGAGGCCGAACGGCTTACGGGCGTGGCCGTGACGGACGCCGCGAGCGCGGCGCGGGCGGCCGCCGTGCTGAAACGGCGCGGCGTCGCCCACGTGGTCATCACGATGGGCGCGAAGGGGTGCTGGTGCGAAGGGACGCTCTACCCCTGCGTGAAGGTGAAAGCCGTCGACACGGTGGCGGCGGGCGACACGTTCAACGGCGCGTTCGTCGTTGCGCTTGCCGAGGGACGACCGATTGCGGAGGCCGTGGCGTTCGCCCAGAAAGCGTCCGCCGTGTCCGTGACACGGCGCGGCGCCCAGCCGTCGATTCCGCATCGCGCGGAGATCTGATCGCCTTTTTACAAACCAACACGAGGAGACTTCCATGTATTTTTGCGACAACTATTCACTGGCCGTTTTGTTCTGCGTTGTGACGATGTTCTGCTGGGGCAGCTGGGGCAACACCCAGAAACTGGCTGGCAAGACGTGGCGGTATGAGCTTTTCTATTGGGACTACGTCATTGGCGTGCTGCTGTTTGCGCTGGTTTCCGGCCTGACGTTCGGCAGCATTTGTGGCCCGAAAGCGTGGAGTTTCCTGCCGAACCTCGCCCAGGCTTCCGCCGCCAACCTTGGCAGTGCGTTCGCGGGCGGCGTCGTTTTCAACGCGGCGAACATCTTGCTCGCGGCGGCGATTTCGATTGCGGGCATGAGCGTGGCGTTTCCCGTGGGCATTGGTCTTGCGCTCGTCCTCGGCGTGGTGGTGAACTATCTGCGCGCGCAGGCGACGGGCGCGACGGCGGGTCAGCCGGGGTTGCTCTTCGGCGGCGTGGCCGTCATCGTCGTGGCGATTCTCTGCAATGCGTTCGCCTACAAGCTGAAAGCCGCGCAGACGGCCACCGCGTCGAACGGCGCGGGCCGGTCGTTGGCGAAGGGGCTGGCGCTGTCCGTGGTGTGCGGTGTTTTGATGGCGTTCTTCTACGATTTTGTCGCGAAGACGATGGACATGGATTTCGCGGCGGCCGCGCCGAAAGCGGGCATGATGACGCCCTATTCGGCGTTCTTTGTGTTCGCCTGCGGCATCTTCGCATCGACGTTCGTCTTCAACGCGATTGCCATGCGCCATCCCGTGTCGGGCGAACCGATTACGGAAAAGGCGTACTTCAAGGGCGCTCTGCCCGTTCATCTGGTGGGCGTGTTGGGCGGACTCATCTGGGGCCTGGGCAACGGCATCAACCTCGTGGCGGCGGGCAAGGCCGGCACGGCGATTTCCTACGGCCTCGGGCAGGGCGCGACGCTTGTTTCGGCGCTGTGGGGGATTCTTGTGTGGAAGGAGTTCAAGGGGGCGCCGGCGCGGGCGAATACATTGAACCTCGCCATGTTCGTCCTCTTCCTCGCCGGCCTTGGCCTCATCATCGCCGCCGGCGCTTGAAG
>CAZTHR010000199.1:0-4168 GCA_964613265.1 uncultured Lentisphaeraceae bacterium
TCCGTGTCAGGGGATTTCCCCAACGCGGGCAGGAGAAAAACGATGGACACGGCCAGGGCGACCAGCCCGGCGATCAGCACGAGCCAGTCCCAATGGGCCTGAAAGAAATTCTGCTTGGAGACGGCCATTACTTGCCCTCCTTCTTCTCGGCCGGCTTGACCGCCGGCTTTGTTTCAACGGTCGCCTTCGGCGCCTCCGCCGAGGCGGCGGCGTTCGTCTCTGCCGGCGCCGGCACGACGACGGCAGTCGCTTCGGGCGCACGGCCAAAATCATAGACGGAAAGCGACAGGTTCACGAGAATCGGCGCGTCCGATTCGGGATCGACCACGAGCCGGTCCGGCGTCTTCGCCTCTTTCTCGTCATCCGCTTTCGCGGCCCCCCGACGACGGCGGCGCGCGTTCGCCGGCGCGTTCTTGGCCGCTTCCAGCGCCTCGGCGGCCGCCAGACGGTCGCTAATCAAATCCGCCGTTTCCTTGAATGAAAAGTCGCTGATCACGATGAACCGAGGATCCGCCGCCAACGCATTGAGCGCCGCGACGAACGCCGCCGGCCGCGTCGAAAACGCGAACTTGTAGTCCAGGCACGTTGTCTTCGGTCCTTCGGCCTTCTCATCGTCCGCTTTCTTCGCCTTCCGCTTCGGCCGATCCGCATCCGCGCCGTCGGCCGCCGGCTTGGGCGGCGCGACACGCTCGATGGACTGGACGTCGTGGACGCCCGCGTCCGCCAAAAGATCCACAACGTGCGCAACCAGATCGAGCTGGGCCATCAGACGCGGCACATCCGCCTCGGCGGGCAACACGCCGCCCTCACCCAGATACTGATCGAAACCGAACAGGAACGTCGGCGCACAAATCGCGCCCTCAACGCCGCCCGGCAGTTTCGCCATCCGGCGGACTTCCGCCTGCAACCGTTCCTTGAACTGCGCCGGCGTCAAGTTCTGCACTGGACGATCACCCTTCGCCGCGAACGCGACGGCCTGTTCCTGCCACGCGGCGTAGCTCGTTTTGTTCGAACTTACGTCGGCAATCGACTTCACCGAGGGGAAAACGCTCGCATTGTTGTAACGCTCGAACGTCTCCCGCGCCTCTGCCAGGTTGTCCTCCGCCTCCGTCCGCTGCGCGGCGGCGTCCCAGAGCATGTATCCAAGCCCGCCCGCCAGAACGAGGAAAATTCCGGCGCCGGCCACGCCGGCAATCTGCTGTTTCGAGAGACTCATTTCTTCGACGCCTTTCCTTTGCGGCCCGCTTCGGGGAGAATCGACGGCGCCGCCGCGAAATCCATCTGGATCGCAAATTCAACCATGCAGGCCTTGACGTCCTTCTGCGTCACGATTTTGACGGAATCGGACACAATCGCCTGACGACCCTTGAGCGCGGCCTGCACGATTTCGCCAGCCGTCAACTTCTTGCCGCCGTTTTCAGCCGACCACTTCGCTTCGGCCTTCGTCAGCGCATCGCGCCACCCGCGAATCGTGACACGTGCGCGATCTGGCGCATTCGCCGCCGCTTTCGCCTTGCTATCCCCGCCCGACCACTCGGTGATCCACATACCGGGCAACAGGCTTTCACGCACAGCGCGGATGCGCTGCACCGTGGCGGAACGCCGCCCCACGAGACGCTGGAAGTCGTCGCTTGCCCGACACGCCTCCTCTTCGCCCTTCAACTCGGTCTTGAGCTTGGCCTCCAACGACTTGAGTTTCGCGTTGCGGGATTCGACGCACGCCATCTTGGCCGCCGCCACGTCCGTGGCGCACTTCTCCGTCACCCAGCCCACGCCGAGCGCCGCCAGAAACGCAACCGCGCCCACGGCGAGGAACGGAATCCGGCGAATCGTCTGCGCCTCCTTGACGAGCTCCGGCGGCATCAAGTCGATCTTGATCGCCGCCGCATCCGTCAGGCGCAGAGCCAACCCCACGGACTCGGAAAGGATGAACGCTCCGCCGCTCTGAAGCGCCGCACGGTCGATCTTCGACCCGAGCGCCACGCCCGTCTCGAACGGATAGAGGAAATCGACGTCGATGCGCAGCGTCTCCTGGAAAAACTCCGCGAGCTGCGGCAGACGCGACGTACCGCCCGTCAAATAAAGTTTCGACGGCGCGGCGCCGCCTTGCTGCGAACGGAAGAAGTTAATCGAACGCGAAATCTCCGCGTGGAGGCGCGTGAGCACCATGCGGATGACCTTCGACACGCGATCCGTCACCTCGTCGGCGTCTTCCGTCACACCGCCCAGCGAAACGTAGCCGCGCTCCAGCTTCAGCTGCTCGGCCTCTTCCAGCGAACAGCCGAACGTCTGGGCGATCTCTTTCGTGATCGTGTTGCCCGCGACGGGAATCGACCGATTGTAGATCTTCTCGTTCTCGATGAGAATCAGATTCGTCGTCTTCGATCCGATGTCGAGCAAGACAGTGCAGCCTGTCAGTTCCGGATGAACGAACCGCATCGCGTTGCAAACCGCCAACGGCGAGACATCGACGATCAACGGCTTCAGCCCGGCCTCGCGCACGGCGTCTGTCACGGCGCGAACGCCATCGAGTTTCGCCGCGACGATCAACGCCGCCTGTTCGCCGTCTGGCGTCGTGCCGAGGAACTGGTGGTCGCTGACGATCTCGTCCGTCGGGAACGGAACGTTCTGCTCGATTTCATAGCGGACCAGCTGCTCAAGCTTGTCCGCCCCGCCTACGGCCGGGAACTTCGCGAAACGCGGGAACACCATCTGTCCGCTCAGAGAGACGACGAGCGGCGCGGGACGAATCCCCTGCGCGTGCATGATCTGATGGATCGTGGCGGGGAGGGCCGCTGCCAACGTCTCCGGCGAATTGACATCCACCGCCGGCAGATCGGCCGAGCCGTAGGCGTTGAGCGTCAGATTGCGCTTGCCGCTCAACGCATACTCGGCCAACACCGCTTTCGACGCGCCGATGTTGAGAGTGAGAAGTCGTGACATGTGTTTTCCTGTCCTGTTCGAATCGGGAATCGGAAACGCAAACTACATGTGGCTACTGCGCCAGTTCGTAGTCGGCGTTGTTGACGAGATAGAACGGCGTCTTCGCACGGTCGAGCAGACCCTGCCGACGTTCGACCATCGCGCGCTCTTCGCCCTTGACGGTCTTTTTCCAGTTCATGAACTTGTCGTTCTCCCACCACTTCTCACCGGCCTGGGCCACGTTGCTGTCCGCATTCTCCGTGTGGAATGCCAGCTCGTCGCCCTCCTTGTTCGTAATCAAAACCGTCACCGTGCAGGGTTCGCCGAAACGTTCGAGGACGGACGGCGGCAGACAGACGCTCGCCATGTGGCCGCCCTTCTTGATGTCCACGTAGCGGACCTGCGTGTTGTAGTACGAATACTGCGCCACGGGATTACGCGAATCCTTCTCCTTCGCCTTCGTGGAATCGAGCAGCACGTGCCAGGTGAACGTCAACTCGTCCTGCCACTTGGCCATCGTCGTATACTTCATTTCAAGGACAATCCACTGCCGGGGCTTGCCACCGAGCGGCGGCATGAGACGACCGTTCGCCTGCAGGTTCGGCGCACTGGCCAGACACGTGCCGCCCGGACGCGCCGGCGCGTCAATCGTCACATAGGCGTCGCGCCCCTTGGCGACCGTGGCGCCGCCATCGGCACCGCGCGGGCCGCGGCGTTTCGACTGGGCAGAAACCGTCAACGCGCAAATCAGCGCGAGAGAAAGCATTGCAAGCGTCTTCATCTTCATGTTTTTTCTCCTTTGAAGTGTACAGAGATTGTATCACAAAACCTTCATCTTGGGCAAATCCTGAATGTCCACGCAACCGAGGACTTTCCGCGCTGCGTCACAGACCGGCAAATCATCGATCTGCCGCGTTTCAAAGACACGGAGCAGATCGACCGCATAGGCGTCCGACGAAATGAACTGCGGCGACGCCGTCATGTGGCGGGCGATCGCATCGTTCAACACATCGCGCCCCCTCGACACGTGGCGGCGGAAATCACCATCCGTGAAGATGCCGAGCAGCTTCCCGTCGTCATCGACGACGATGGCCGACCCAGCCTGGGCTTTCGTCATTGCCAGCAACGATTCAAGCACGGTGGCCGATGGCTTCACGAACGCCACGCGGTCGCCCGTCCGCATGATGTCGGACACCTTCAAGAGCAACGCACGGCCAATCGCCCCGGCCGGATGGTTGAGCGCGTA
>CAZTHR010000200.1:0-1773 GCA_964613265.1 uncultured Lentisphaeraceae bacterium
TGTCGGGCGGCCTCTTTGAACTCGGCGCGGGCGGCTTCACCGCTCAGACGGGACGCTGGAACGAGGGCCTTACGACGAATTCCTGGTATCGCATTGAGTTGAAGGGCGGGACACTGTCCACATATGCGGATTCGTTCAGTGAACTGGACACGATCATCCCCGCCGGTTCGACCGCGACGATTGACACGCGGGACAACCGCTTTGCCCTGAACGCGCCGCTGAAAGGCGCGGGTGCGCTCGCGAAGGTGGGGGCTGGCACGCTTGTGCTGGCGGACGCCTCGCGCTTCACAGGCGACTTGGCCGTGAACGCGGGGACGCTCAAACTGGCAGCGACACCTGCGGCGAAGTCCGACGGCGGACTGGACGCCGCCTGTGTCGTCTGGCGGGCCGAGGACGCCGTGGCGAATCTTGAGGACGGCGCGGAAGTCGGTACGTGGCCGGACACGACGGGAACGCGCGAGGCGACAACGCCGACGTTTACGTCGAATCCCACGACGGTTCCGGTCGTCGACCGCGATGCGTTCAACGGACGCCCCGGCGTTGCGTTCAACCATTCGGCGCTCAAGGTCGCAGCGGCGGACAACCCGTTGGCCGGGCAGACGAACTGGACGCTCTGCGTCGTCTTCAAGACGGAGACGAAAGGGCGTGAACAGGATGGGGTCTGGTACAAGGCGACGGGGCTTGTCGGACGCGAAGAAGCCGATATCGTGGACGACTGGGGGCTTGTCCTCTCCGAATACGGCCATATCGGTGCCGGGCTGGGTGTGCGTAGCCCGAGCAAGGACAGCGTCTTCTACACGTCGCGGAACTACGCCGACGGCCAGCCGCACGTGGCCATCTACGCCCTGGCGGGGGACGGTTCGCTGACGCTGTCCGTCGATGGCGAGGCGGTCTCGCGGACGGTCGTTCTCAACGCGGAGACACATAGCCCCCGTAATCGGGCCGACATCTATTTCGGCGTCCAGAACATCGCCGCCGCCGATGGGGGTCCCCACCGGTTTGCGTTCACGGGCGCGATGGCCGAGATCCGCTTCTATCCCGGCACGACGCTCACGTGGAACCAGAAGGCGGCCGTGGGCGCTGCGCTTGCGGCGAAGTACGGCGCGGCGTCCGCCGTCGCGACGCTCGCGAACCAGGACGACGATCCCGTCTGCGGCGACGTCACGGCGGTGGCGGAAACCGCGTCCGAACTGCCCGACGACGGCGCGGCGGCGTGGGAAGCCGATTCGATCACGGACGTCGCGGACGGCGCGGAGGTGACGGCATGGCCGTCGACGGACGGAACACGCACGGCGGACAAGGCGTCCGTCACGCGCATGACGAGTCAGACCGACTTGTCGTCCTCTCCAGGGAGCAGGAATGGCCCGGTTTTGCGGAAGGGCGCAATCAACGGACACAACGCCCTCGCGTTCAACGGCAGCAACACCGCGCTGGCCATTCCCGCCGACGATTCGCCTGTGTCGGGTGCGACGGCGTGGACGGCGGCCGTCGTCTTCCGCACGACGCAGTCCGGAAGCGTGACGAGCGACCGCAATTTCTACGCGGCCAGTGCCTTGTTTGGCGCCGAACTGCCGACGAACGCGCGAGCCGACTGGGGCGTCGGCATCTGGGGCGAGGGCAACCGCATCATGGCGGGCTACGGTGGGAAGAACGCCAATGGGAGGGGCGACCAGTCGACCGTCGGGCGTGTCCGGGATCTGTCGGACGGCCATCCGCACATTGCCGTCTGCTCTTTCGATACGGCGGCGGGAGTAATCCGGGTCGTCGTCGACG
>CAZTHR010000200.1:1873-4135 GCA_964613265.1 uncultured Lentisphaeraceae bacterium
CAAGGCGTCCGTGGTCGAGATGGTGGATCGTCCGGCGAAATTGCCGCCGAAGTTCCCGCTCTTCTCCTACACGGGCGACGCGCCGGACATGGACGCCCTCGCCTGCACGATTCGGGGCGCGGCGCCGAACTCCACATTGATTGCTGAGAAGGGGCGGATTTCGCTGGCCACGGCCGTCGGCACGATGATTATCCTGCGCTGACACATTCGGGGCGCCGATGTGGTAGAATATCTCAATCATGAGGACAGATTCTGCGACGATTGCCGCGCCTCCTTCGGCCGCGCTCCGTTCCCTGCCGCCGGCACGGGACGAGGTGGTGCGTTTGGACGACGTGAAGCGCCACTATTGTGTGGGCGATGAGACCGTGAAAGCGCTCGACGGCGTTTCCTTCACGATCCATCGCGGACAGTACTGGTCGATCATGGGACCTTCCGGTTCCGGCAAATCGACGCTCCTCAACATCCTCGGCTGTCTCGACCGTCCGACGGACGGCGCGTACTGGCTGAACGGCGTGAACGTGGCGCACATGACGGACAACGAACTGTCCGACCACCGTCTCAAGAACCTTGGTTTCGTCTTCCAGAGTTTCCATTTGATTCCCCAACTCACGGTGCTGGAGAACATCGAAGTGCCGATGTTCTATCTGGGCGTACCGCCGGAAGAGCGGACGCGGCGGGCGAAACAGCTCGCCGCGCGCGTGGAGATCGACCACCGGCTTTCGCATCTGCCGATGGAACTGTCGGGCGGCCAGCGTCAGCGCGTGGCCGTGGCCCGTGCCCTCGCGAACGACCCCGCCGTGCTGTTGGCCGACGAGCCGACGGGTAACCTCGACTCCAAAACGTCCGTCCAGATCATGGCGCTCTTTCAAGAACTCTACGAACAGGGGAAGACGGTGATCGTGGTGACGCATGAGCCGGACATCGACGCCTACGCGAAATCGCATATCGTGGTGAAAGACGGAAGGGTGCTGACGTATGCTCCGTGACCTTGCCTTTCTCTGGCCGTTCGTCAAACTTGGCGCGGGCGACGTGTGGCGTCACAAGACGCGCTCGTTCCTGACGATGCTCGGCATGGTTTTCGGCGTCGGGTCTGTCATCGCCATGCTCGCCGTGGGCGAGGGCGCAAGCGCACAGGCGTTGGAGTCGATCCGCCGTCTCGGCAGTCAGAACATCCTCTTGAGTTCCGTGAAGCCGGCCGACGACGTCAACCAGCCGCAGACGTCCGGCCGCCGGGCGCAGATCGTCCCCTACGGACTCCTCTACGAGGACGAGCAGCGAATTCGCGAATCCATCCCCGGCGTTCAGGACACGGTGGCCGCGCGTATGGTGCGGCGGACGGCGCGGTACAATGATCGTCAGATCGAATTGCGCGTGGTCGAGACCGTGCCGACGTGGTTCGACGTCGTGCGCCGCCCGTTGCTGGCGGGGCGTGTGCTGACGCAGGCCGACGATGACGCGCGCGCGAACGTCTGTGTGCTGACCGAGTTCGGCGTCCGCAACTTGTTGGCCGCCCGTCAGATTCTCGGCCAGCACGTGCGGCTCGGGCGCGGGCTTTTCGAGGTTGTGGGCATCGTGAAGAACGAGGAGAGCGGCAACACGCGCGCGCCGGATTCGGATGCGGACGTTTACATTCCGATTTCCACGGCGAAGCGTCTGTTCGGCGTGGCGCAGATTCGTGCCGTGTCGGGTTCGGTGCAGGGCGAACGGGTGGAGCTTTCGCAGGTCATCGTGCGCATGGCCAACACAGACGTGGTTGAACCGGGGGCGTTGGCGATTGAATCCATGCTCAAACGCTTCCACAAGAAAGCGGATTTCAAAATCGACGTGCCACTCTCGCTCCTGCACGAGGCGGAACGGACGAAACGAACGTACAATATCGTGCTGGGCGCGATTGCGGGCATTTCGCTGCTGGTCGGCGGTATCGGCATCATGAACATCATGCTCGCCTCCGTGACGGAACGGACGCAGGAAATCGGCATCCGCCGCGCTATCGGCGCACGGCGGAGTCGCATCGTGGTGCAGTTCTTGATCAACACGTGCGTTTTGTCCATCTGCGGCGGGTTGGCGGGACTGCTCGTCGGGGTGCTGATTCCGCTGCTCATCACGTTCTTCACGGGAATGCCCACGGTCATCCAGCCCTATTCCATGGTGCTTGCGTTCGGTATTTCCGTGGGCATCGGTATCGTGTTCGGCCTCTATCCGGCTCTTCGCGCCGCTTCGCTCGATCCGATCGAAGCCCTCCGCCACGAGTGACCCGCGCGA
>CAZTHR010000201.1:0-4111 GCA_964613265.1 uncultured Lentisphaeraceae bacterium
GAGGGCGTTTCGCAACTGTTTTGGTATGACGAGCATTGTCGTCAACGCGGCGGCGGATTGGACGGTGGGTACGAATGCGTTTACGGGCGCGTCGGGGCTGAAGACGGTGACGTACCTCGGACCCGTCGTGAATGAAGCGGCGTTCAGCAATCTGCTTGCAGGTGTGGCGGCGTCGGACGCGGACAAGCCCGTGCGCGTCTACGTATCGACGTTCCAGGGCTGGGAGGCCGCGCCGTACATCTCCGCCGTCGCCGAATCGGAGAGACCGTATCTGCCGGCGGGCGAGCGGGTGATTGGCGTCTACCGCGCGGGTGCGGCGGCGCCGAGCGGCAAGGCGTGGATCTGCCATCGTACCAGTCCGTTCGATCCCGACGGCACGTTATTGATTTTCCGCTAACCGTCCGCCATTGTGGTATAATCGTCGCATGAAACAGACTTTCTTCAAACCGAGGTCCGCGGCGGCGGACGTCGAGTGCGGCGACGCGGCGAGGCGGGCGGATCGTGTCGGGCTTTGACGGTACGCGCCTGACAGCCGTTGTGGACGTGACGGCTCAGCGAATGACGGTGCTGTGCGACGGCGCCGTCATTCGGACGTATCGTGTTTCCACGGCGGCGAATGGCGTAGGCGGCGCGGCCGGATCGGGGCGGACGCCGCCGGGGCGCCATCGCGTGTGCCGCTTGTTCGGCCACCACGCCGCACCGGGGCAGGTCTTCGTGTCGCGCCGCGCCGTGAAAGGAAAAATTTTGCCGCCGTGTGCGTGGCGCGGGGAAGGGGAGGCGGACTACGTGCTCACGCGCATCTTGTGGCTGGAAGGGTTGGAGCCGGGCGTGAACGCCGGGCCGGGCGTCGACAGCCGCGCCCGCTACATCTACATCCACGGGACGAATCAGGAGCAGTTGTTGGGTTCGGCGGCGTCCCATGGTTGCATCCGCCTGTCGAACGCGGAGGTAATCGATCTCTTTGAACTGGTGAAGCGATACCATGGACTTCAACTCGCCGTCGTGTGACGGCGATGCGTGAAAGGTGAAAGGAGCGGGCGCGATGAATGGAAAATGGTTGGGCGTGTGGATGCTGCTGGCGGGGTGTTTCGGCGGGGTGTTCGCCGCGCCTTATATTGGCTACGTCTATCCGGCGGCTATGCAGATTGGCACAACGAACACGTTGATCGTCTGCGGGCAAGGGCTTCGTGCGCTTAAAGACGTCTGCGTCGGGCCGGACGTCGCGTGTCTGGGGATTGAGCCGGTGCCGGGGTTTGCGCCGCCACCGCGCGACCAGCGCAAGTATCTGGTCGCGTGGCTGGACGCGATCGCGGCGGGGAATCGGGCGCGACCACCGTTGCCCGATGTGCCGCATCTCGACGAATGGCGCTCCAACCACTGGTGGCGCGTGTTGGGCGATTTGGGGCCGTTGGAGCTTTCGCTCGTTGAACATTGGCTCTACACGCCGCGCAATCCGTTGCAGATGTCGCCCGCACTGAGCCAGCGTGCACTTGTTCGCGTTGCCGTTTCGCCCGCCGCCCAGCCAGGGGTGCGCGAGTTTCGCGTGTACGGGGCCAATGGGTTCTCCGCGCCCCGGCCGTTCCTGCTCACCGCGTCGCCGCACGTCGCGGAACCGCGTTACGCGCCCCGGCACCGTCCGTTGTCCCCGCCGCCGTGCATCGATACGTTCCCTTGTTTCGTGGATGGACAGATCGAGCCGGGTCAGACGGATCGGTTTACGTTTGATTTGAAAGCGGGGCAGACGGTCACGTTCCGCGTCTTCGCCCGCGAGTTCGTGCCCTACATCGGGGATGCCGTGCCGGGCTTTTTCAATCCGGAACTTCGGCTGCTGAATCCCGCCGGCAAGGAGGCGGCCGTCGCGATGGACTACTACTACCACCCCGACCCCGTGCTCGTCTTCACGCCGACGACGAACGGCGTCCATACGTTGGAGATTCGCGACACGCTTTACCGGGGGCGCATGGATTTCGTCTATTCGATCGCCGTTCAGGAAGGGGACGTCCCGCCGCCCGTGTTCGACGTGCCGCTGACGCCGCTGCCAGACTTCGCGCTGCCGCCGGGTGCGCAGATTGCGCGGTTTCGCGGCACGGTACGGCGACCGCATCAAGTTGTTCGCCACGAATTCGAAATCCCCGAACCGGGCGAGTACGTGTTCGATCTCCTGGCGCGGCGGCTGGGCTCACCGCTCGACGGGCGCGTGACCATCTGCGATGCGGCTCGCCCGGTCGTGTTGGCGCAGTTCAACGACACGACGAACACGCCCCTCCTTTGCGGGTCGATCATCCAGACTGAAAGCGATCCGATTGGCCGTTACCGGTTTGCGGCGGCGGGGCGTTATGTCGCGTTGGTGGAGGACGAGATTGGCGTGGGCGGCGATGCCCATACCTACACGTTGCGCATCTACCGGCCGACGCCGCGTTTCGAGGTCTGGGCTCGAACGTCGTCCTTCGGTCCGCGCAGGGGGAAATGGCAGTCGTTCAAAGTAGAGGCGGTGCGGCACGACGGTTTTGCGGGGGACATCCATCTGGAAGCGGATCCATGCGTCCGTTTGGGACGCCGTCTCATTCCGGCCGCGTCGAACGTCGTCGTGACGAGTATCCAGTCCCGTGCGCCGGCGGGTGGCCCGATTCCGTTCGGCATCCGGGCCTGGGCGAAGATCGACGGCGCGAAAATGGTCGTGCCCGTCGTCCCGGCGGATGTGTACAACCAGGCGTTCGCCTGGGATCATCTGCTGCCCGCGCGGTCGTTCATGCTGATGAGCGAAGGTCGTCCCGACAAGTAGGCGCACCTGCGCGTTTTACTTTCTGTTGAACGTGAAACGGGCAAGTCGGACGTTTCCTTCACGAAGTCCGGTGTGCCGTGGTAGAACTCGTAGGAGTAGCGTCCACGCCGGTAGGGGGCATCCGCGCCGGGCATCTTGTCGCTCGTTGTGCGAACAACGGCCAGCGTTCCGACGAGTGCGACGATTGAAATGAGGGCGGCGACGGGCAGGTATTTGCGCAACTCGTTCGCCGGGGCTTTCAGCGCCATCAACATGGCGAAAAGCGGCACGGCGGGCATGACGTAGGGTAGCGGAACGCGGCTGGTGAGACACCAGAAGCCGACGATACCGGCGATTCCCCAGGCGAAGAGAGCGGTGTCCGACCCGATGAAGAGCGTACGGAGAACGCGACGGATTTTCAGGCCTTTCAGACGGCGGACGTGCGGCGCGAAAAAGAGCGGCCAGGGAAGGGTGACGACGAAAAGCCAGACGAGCGCCATGCCACGGAAGGTTTCGCGTCCGGCGCCGTACTTGTCGCCATAATCGTGCACGAGGAAACGCAGGAGGTTTTCGTTGATGAAGAAGTAGGTGAGAAAGCCGGGGTTCTGTCGGGTCATCAGGATGAACCACGGTGCGGCGAGGGCGAGGAAGAGGGCGAGGCCTGTGAACCAGCGGTAGGTTCGGATAAGATGCCAGCGGTGGTTGAAGCAGGTGTCGAGGAAAACGGGGACGGCGAAGAGCGCGAGGGCGACAGGTCCTTTGACCACCATGCCGACGCCCAACGCCGCAAAGACGCCGAGAGTCCAGTTTCGGTTGCCGGACACGAGGTAGAGGAAATGGCAACAGTAGGCCGCCGCGATGCAGGGCGTAAGCAGTCCATCGGGCATACAGAACCCCGCGAGCGCGTAGTAGGCTGTCGAAGAGAGGCAGACGCCCGCCGCGAGGAGGGCGCGTGGGGGATCGGCGACGCGGCGGACGGCGATACCTATGAGGACGAGCAATGCCAGCGTGGCGAACAGGACGGGAAGCCGGACGGCAAATTCGTTGACGCCGAACGTACGGCAGGCGAGGCCGGAAAGCTGGAAGAGAAGCGGAGGTTTGCCGTCGAAACTCTGATAGACGTCGCGGTAGGTGAAACGCGGCACGAGGAAATCGCCCGTCCGCGCCATGTTCGCCGAAATGGCAGCGTAGCGAGCCTCCGACGTGTCGAACACGGGCGTTGTCGACGCGATGAAGAGGCGGATTGCGAAGAACGCGGCGAGTATCAGAAAGAGGGTACGAAATTTCATGCACCGAGTTTACCCGTTTCAGATGGTGACAATCTGTCCGCAACATTGCCATTCGGCAAGG
>CAZTHR010000202.1:0-4104 GCA_964613265.1 uncultured Lentisphaeraceae bacterium
TTTTGAACGAAGAGACCGCCCTCGCAGGAGGACGGCCTCTTCGTGATATGCCATTCACGCGAGGGGAATGTCAGACAACGACTTCCCAACCGTTGCGGCAGTAGTCGCGGGAGAGCGAAATGCCCTTGCCCGTGCCGTTGGCGAAGTCCATCTTCACGGGATCCCAGTCGAAGCCCGTGTCGTAGACGTAGCTCATGTTGCAGAGCTGGCAGAGCACCGCGCCACGCGCACCGACTTCAGACGGCGAAATCGTCATCTGGCGGCTGAAGTGGCATTCAACGAAGTTCTGCACCTGGTTCGGACTCTTGTAGAGCTGGACCTTGGCGGTGTCAAGCGCGAACTTGGCCTTGAGCGTCTTCAGACAGGCGTCGAGGCTGTTGTCCTTCTTGACCGTCGCGTCCGTGCCGTAGTCCTTGCCCACGGAGGAGGCCACGATCTTGTCCTTCATGAACGAACCGTCCTGCAGCGCCTTGCGCACGTTGGCGTCCGGCTTCACGAGACCCGTACCCGTCCACACCGCGATCTTGCCGCGGTTGACGGCCACGATGCCCGTCGTGCCGTAGAACACCGTGCCCCACACGCCGAACGGCCCGTGGTACAGCTCGACGTCGCCCGTCGCGGTCTTGAAGAGCATCTTCATGCCGAACTGACGGCGGCCGCCGTGGAAGAGGTTGGTGGAATACGGCTCTTCGGAAGGGATGATCTTGTACGGGCCGCTCTTGTCCATGTCAAGACCCCACTGCGCGATGTCAAGGTGGTGGGCGCCCCAGTCGCCGTTGTAGCCCGTGCCGATGTCGTCGTCGAAACGCCAGAACATCGGATAGAAGTTGTTCACGCCGCGCGGCGCGAGCTGGTCGGAATACGGACGCCACTTGGCCGGGCCGAGCCACATGTCCCAGTCGCAGTTCGGATTCGGCGCACCTTCCTTGGCGGCATTCTCCGGCTTGTCGAAGAAACGGATCGGATGGGAGGGACCGCCGAGCTTCTGCCCGCCGATGCCATAGTTGGCATCCACGTACTTGATGTCGCCGATGCAGCCGTTGCGGACGATCATGCACGCCGTGCGGAAGACGTCCCACGAACGCTGCATGGAACCGGCCTGGAACACGCGGCCGTACTTCTCCTGGGCGGCGATGACCTTGCGCGCCTCGTCCACGTTGTACGTGAGCGGCTTTTCGCAATAGACGTCCTTGCCGTGCTTCATGGCTTCGACGGCCATGTAGGCGTGCCAGTGGTCCGGCGTGGCGATGCACACCATGTCGATCATCGGGTCTTTGATCACGTCGCGGAAATCAGCCACGGCCTTGCACTTCGGCACGCCCGTGATCTTCTTCTGCGCATAGCGGTCGTCGACCGCCTTGGCGCCGGCTTCGCGACGTTCCTTGTCGCAGTCGCACACGGCCACGACCTGAGCGCCACGCCCGTACTGCTCGATGAACTGCGGCAGAAGCGCGGTGCGCTGCTGGATGCCGTAGCCGATGAGGGCCACGTTGGCCTTTTCGCCCGGCTTGAGCTTGCGCGTACCGATCTTGTTCGTGGCGCAGCCCGTGAGCGCGGCGGCCGCCGCGCTGCCGAAAATGAAACCTCTACGATTCAGATTCATGTTCTAATCCTTGAATAAACGGCCGCAGTCCTGTGGCGGGGCGAACGGTCCGGAGACCGCGCCCCGCCGCGAAATCGCGGCCTGTTGGGAATCAGCCGCGGCCCTTGGACTTCAGGAACTCGATCGAGGGCTTGATGGCGTCAAGGGTGTCTTCGTGACGCTCGCACTCGACAACGTACCACTCCACACCGTCCGCGTCCGTGACGGGGAAGAGACGATCCCACTCGACGCCCTTGGCGCCCGGCTTGCCGGGCTGGCCGAGGATCGCGTCGAACGTCTTGACGCCGGGACCCATGCCGTTCTCCTTCGCGTGGAGCGTGGGGGAGCGATGCGGATACTTCTTGTACTGCTCGCACGGATCGTGTCCGGCGCAGGTCGTCCAGCCGACATCCTGCTCCATGCAGACGCGAGGATCGGTGTTCGAGAAGAAGTAGTCCCAGTACGTGGTCCCGTCCTTCATCTTCAGATTGAACTCGCCCGTGTGGTTGTGGAGTCCGATCTTACAACCGTACTTGGCCGCGTCCTCAGCCGCCTTGTTGTAGTAGTCCACGAGCATCTTGAGGAAGTCGTCGAGGTTCTGGCCCTTGCCGGGGAAGTTGCCGCCGCCGGGGCAGATGATGAGGTTGTTACCGTAGGCGAGGTTGAACTCGCACGTCTTGGCGACGTTCGCCGGGGAGAACGCATCGCGGCCGACGTGCGTACCACACGCCACGAGACCGGCGGCGTCAAGCGCGGCCTTGAGCCCCTTGGGATTGTTGCCGTACTGGTAGTAGCCGGCCATCTCAACGGCCTTGTAGCCGAGCGCGGCGACGTCCTTGAGCGCCTGGTCAAGCCCAACGCCCTTGACGATTTCCTTGCCGGACTTGTCCTTCTTGCCGCCGATGTAGGTGCGGATGGAGTAGAGCTGGACGGCCAGCTGGCCGACCTTCCCCTTGCCACAGCACATGGTGGCGCAACCCGCCGGCAGAACGGACGCGGCGCCCGCCGCAGCCATCGAACCCAGAAACGCACGTCTTGAGAGATTCATCAATTCACTCCTTGCTTGTTTTCTTTATCTGTCCGTGAACGGACAAAATCGTTTAGACCAAATCCTTCATCGTCACGACGGGAAGTTCTTTACCCGTTTCGACCATCGGCTTGAGCGCCGCCTTGTCGAACGTGAACCCGGTGGCCGGGTCGAGCGGCCAGATGACCGGCGCGGTGTTGAGGATCGTGGCGCGGAAGCCCTGCATCGTGGCCGCCTTGTTGCCCGTATGGGACGAGTTGCAGCCTTCGTTCTCGATGACGAACGGATACTTGAAGCCCTTCTTCATGAGCGTCTGCAGGAACTTCGTCCAGTCGCACGAATCGCTGCCGCCGAAACCGGGCAGACGCGGCTCGTAGTTCATTCGCGCCCACTCGTTCTGCGCGATCGGCACGCCCGCCTTGGCCGCGAGCGCCTTGTCCACGACCTGTTCCGGATAGAGACGCCCCCAGTGGATCGCGTCCGCCGACTTCGGGAAGTTGCGCGTGCCCTTGATATGGACGCGGCGGAGACGCTTGAAGTCCATCGCCTCGATCACATCGCTCGGATCGATGTGCTGCCAAATGTCGTGCGACGGGTCGTACGTCTCGTTCAGCGCGGACGACGCCGCGTCGTCGAGAATCGCGTACATCAACTTACGCGCTGCAAGACAGCCCGGCAGATTGTTGTAGGCGTCCGGCGCCGTCGCGGGCTGCCAGCCTTCCATCGGGCAGTTCTCCACGCACACGGTCACGCCCAGATCTTTCGCGTACTTGAGAATCGGCGTGAAAACCTTTTTGAACTTGTGGAGGTTCTTCTCGAACCCGCCATCCTGACGCCCCAACACGTGATCGTAGCCCACGAACGTGCCGCACACGACGTCGTTCGCGTCGCCACCCAGCATCGACGCAATGCGGATGAGCTTGAGGATGTGGTTTTGGTTGTTGACCTGCTGCGCGGGATCGCCGCCGATCAAGTTGTCGTACGCGCCAACGGACACCCGCAACCCCTCTTCATTGCAACGGCGCACGACGTGCTTGGCCGCCGCAAGGTCGAACGTCTCATAGTCGAGATGCGTGGCCGTGTGGTCCTTGCGGTCCGAATCACGGCGGAAGACGCAGAGTTCAAGACCCTGGGCGCCCACGCTCTTCGCGCGTTTGAGCACGTCCTCGAACGATTCGCCCGGAAAGGCGGACGTCATGAGCCAGATGGGGTTGTTCATCGGCTTCGGCGCCCCCGCGCCAAAACCGGGCATCTGCGCCTTTGCGGCCCGTGTAGCCGCCGCCACGGCCGCAAACGCCGCGCCCGCCTTGAAGAAATCGCGTCTATTCATGTCGCTCTCTATGCCTCCATTCGGATTTCGTAGGTTCTTTGATATGAAATATCGTGAGCCATTCTATCACGAATCTTCCCGAATGGCAAACGGGAAAATTCGTGGGAAATTCTAGCGGACGATGATTACGAGCGCACGGGGCGTCGTGTCCTCGAACTCAAGATC
>CAZTHR010000203.1:0-4078 GCA_964613265.1 uncultured Lentisphaeraceae bacterium
TTTGTTTCAGAACATTATAGGGCTTTTGACGAGAAGTCGCAAGTGGAAATCTCACGCTTCGCATTTTTCAACGACAGGCCGTCCGTCAACGGATGTGACGATCACGTCAAATCCAGCGTCCGGGAGAAACCCGACGGAACGTCCTCCGGACGATGCGCCACGCAAATCGCCGTGCACGTCCGATGTGCGCCCAGCCAAGCGGAAACGCGCCGCTTCAATGCACGGGCGGATGGTTCGTCCAAATTAAGACACGGCTCGTCCAGAATCAGCAAATCGGGATTCTGCGCCAAGGCGTCCTCCAGCAACTCGAACGGCGAACGGCCCGTGCAGGCCTGCTGTTCGGGGGAGACCATGCCGATGCGGGCACGAATCTGCGCCAAGGCGACACCCGGCGTCCCGCGACGATGCCCGAACACCGTCACGTCGTTCGCGTAGGCCAACGGACTGTCGCCCACAATGAGCGCCATCAGCGTCGTCTTTCCGCTGCCGTTCGCGCCACGCAACACCCAACGCTCGCCCCGTCGCACCGTCCACGAAAAATGGTCGAAGAGCTTCCGTCGGCCGAACGAAATGCACACGTCACGAAACACCACGACGGGCGGCGCGTCCGTGCGCGTACGGCTCGAACTCATCAAACAGGTCGTGGGCGACGCACCGGGCGGTGGGACGCGGACGGACACAGCGGACGACACTGCGTCCGGCGGACACGTCTTGCGAATACGCCCTTGCGTCACCACCATCACATCGGTGACACAGGACGGAATTTCATCCGCGTGGCGTACGTTGATAAGCAGAGAAACACCCCGCGCCGCCAGCGCCGTGCACACGGCTTTCATCTGTTCGCGGCGTTCGGGGTCTAGTCCCGCACACGGATCGTCCAGCACGAGCAGACGCGGGTTCGCGAGAATCGCCCGCGCCAGAAGGACGCGACGGTTTTCGCCATTGGAAAGCGCCAGTACCGGACGGTCGAGCAACGCCGTCAAGTTCAACAGACGTACGATTTTCCGGTAGGACGCACGGTAGACACAGCGTTCGGCACGAAGCGGCCGCCCCACTTCGAACGGGTTGACGTCGAACACGCGATTGAACGACAGAAATTCCGCCACCTCCTCGCCCGGCCCAGCCTCGTCCTCAATTGAATGGTAACGGGCCTGGAGAAAACCAGTCTTCTGCGCCACGGCGCTTTGTTGGGTGAAGGAGACGAAACGGACGCGATCGACGAGCGTGGCATCCATCTCCAGTTGCACACCGGCGGGCGGCGGCACGCCCGCACCGATCCACGCGCACAGGGCGGCCTTTGCGTCGCCGTCCGCCCCCGTCACCGCCCACTGCCGTCCTGGCAGAAACGCCCAGCGATTCCGTGCAAAAAGCCCCGCCCGTCCGCCCGTCAGGCGCACGAGCGGCGAAACGGTCTGCGCCGCGTCGGACACGGCGTCACGCCTCCGTCGGCGCAGACGCCGATTCGTCCGCAGACGGCGCAACGTCCGTCCCGGACTCCACCGCCGCCGAATCGTCCGTCTCCGGCTCGGCCTCCACGACGGACAGGGAGACAAGTTTCGCACCTTCGGTCAAGCGCACGAGACGAACACCCATGCCGCCCCGACCGACGACCGTGATGTCCACCACGCGCTGACGGACCATCAGCCCGTCGGAGGTGATCGAGATGATCGACTCATCGTCGCGCACGGCGTGGGCGGCCACCACATGACCGTTGCGATCCGCGCCCTTGATGGCCGTCACGCCCATGCCACCGCGATGCTTCGTCTCGTAGGCGCTGAATTCCGTCCGTTTGCCGTAACCGTTCTCCGTCGCCACAAGCAGCGTCTTCGCGTCGTCCACGACATCGAGCGAACAAACCTGATCGCCCGTACGCAAATTGATCCCGCGCACCCCCGTCGCGCTGCGCCCCATCCGCCGCACTTCATTTGAATTGAAGCGCGTGCCGATGCCGTTGCGCGTAATCATCACCACGTCCTGCCCTGGTTCGACGAGACGGACTTCGACCAGCGCATCGCCTTCGTCGATGTTGATCGCGCGGATGCCGTTGCGGTTGACATTCTTGAAATCGCCCAACAGCGTCTTCTTCACGGTGCCGTTCTGCGTGGCGAACATCACGTCCACATCGCCTTCAAACGAACGGATGGGCAACAGGCGCAACACCTGTTCACCCGGCTGGAGGTTGAGGAAGTTTACGAGCGGCCGACCGAAACTCGTCCGTGGCGCCTCGGGAATTTCGTAGGCGTCCTTCAAGAAGAGACGTCCCGTGTTCGTGAAGAACATAAGCGAATCGTGCGTCTCGGCGACGAAGACGAGGCGCAGGAAATCCTCTTCCTTGAGCTGGGCGCCCTTGATGCCGCGCCCACCGCGATTCTGCTCCTTGTACTCCGTCAGCGGCACGCGCTTCACATAACCGCGATTCGAGAGGGTGATCACGCACGGCTCATCGGCAATCAAATCCTTGATGGCGATTTCGTCGGGATCCTGCGTGATTTCCGTCCGCCGCCGGCCGTCCTTGCCGTTCGCGAACTTCTCCTTCAGCATCGCGAGATCGTCCTTGATAATCTGATAGACGCGCCCCGCGTCGGCGAGAATCGCCTGCAAATCCGCAATGACGGCCAACAACGCGGCGAGTTCCGCTTCAAGCTTTTCGCGTTCGAGGCCCGTCAACTGGTAGAGACGCATATCGAGAATCGCGTTCACCTGGACGTCGGTGAACTGGTAGGCCGCCTGCAATTTCGTCTTCGCCTCATCGCGGTTCTTCGAGGCGCGGATGATCTTCACGACGTCATCCAAATTCGCGATGGCGATCAGCAGACCGTCGAGAATGTGCCGACGGGCTTCGGCCTTGCGCAGTTCAAAGCGCGTCCGGCGGGTGATCACCTCGAACCGGTGGTTCACGTAGCAGCGGAAGAAATCCTTGAGCGTGAGGATTTTCGGACGTCCCTGGTCGATCGCGAGCATATTCGCGCCGAACGTCGTCTGGAGTTCCGTGTGCTTGTAGAGTTTGTTGAGGACGATCTGCGGCATCGCGTCGCGCTTGAGTTCAACGACCACGCGGATGTCTTCGGACGATTCGTCGCGGATATCAGACACGCCTTCGATGACCTTCTCCTTGACGAGTTCGGCCATGTGCTTGATCATCTCGGACTTGTTCACCTCGTACGGAATCTCGGTGATGACGATCCGTTGGCGGTCGCCCTTCCATTCCTGGATCTCCGCCTTGCCGCGCACACGGATCTGCCCGCGCCCATTCTTGTACATCGCCTGGATGCCGTTCATGCCGCAGATCTGCGCCCCCGTCGGGAAGTCCGGCCCCTTCACGAACATCATCAGATCGTCAATCGTGCAATCGCGGTGATCCACGTAGTAGGAAATGCCATCGCAGAGTTCGCCGAGGTTGTGCGGCGGAATGTTCGTGGCCATGCCCACGGCGATGCCGGAAGAACCGTTCAGCAACAAGTTGGGCAACTTCGCCGGCAGGACGGACGGTTCGTCCAGCGTCTCGTCGAAGTTCGGCATCATGTCCACGGTGTCCTTTTCGAGATCGGCCAGCATCTCGTCCGTAATGCGCTGCATCCGGACTTCCGTGTAACGCATGGCGGCCGCGCCGTCGCCGTCGATCGAACCGAAGTTACCGTGGCCGTCCACAAGCGGCACGCGCAGCGAGAACGGCTGAGCCATGCGCACGATCGTTTCGTACACCGCCGAATCGCCGTGCGGATGGTACTTACCGATGACATCACCGACGATACGCGCAGACTTCAAGTGCTTCTTGTTGTACACGTTGTCATTCATGTACATCGAGTAGAGACACCGCCGATGGACGGGCTTGAGGCCATCGCGTACGTCGGGCAAAGCACGGCCGACAATCACCGACATCGAGTATTCGATGTAGTCCCGCGACATCTCCTCCTGGATGTCCACGTCTTCCAGAATCCCGCCTGTCGCTACCGGGGTTTCAAGGGGCTTTTCGTCCGTCTTTTCTTCGTCGCTCATCGAATACTCGTTCTCACTAGTTCCGTACTTTTAGGTGTTGGAAGATTATAGCATTTCCACGGAGAAAAAGGGACGAAGAAAT
>CAZTHR010000204.1:0-3851 GCA_964613265.1 uncultured Lentisphaeraceae bacterium
TCTGGCGGATGTAGGCCGTCTTGTCGACGTAGTAGTAGCCCTCCTCGCGGATGCGTCGGAAGTCCTTGATGCCGTAGGGGATTTTGAGTGTCTTCATCACACGTCCTATTCTACCATTCGCGGACGTTCTGCGTCAACGGCGCGGCGCGTCGTGCGCAGACGGAGACGGACGACGAGCACGAACGTGAGCAGGATCGCGCTCACGACCGCGACGACGAACGGCTGGCAGGCGTCGCCCAAAAAGCGCGGGACGCCTTGCGCGATCGTCGCGGCGGCGGCCTTCAACGCAGGGTTGAAGAAGTGGCTGACCATGTAGGCCGTGAGGGCGCATTTCCCGTAGAGGACGATGAGGCTGAATGCGCGTTGGACACGTGGCGCCGCGGGAATCAGTTCGAGCAGGGCGAGCGCGAGCAAACACCAGCCCATCGCCTGGGCCGTAAAACTCACGGTGTAGATGTGCTTGATGGCGGGGATGAACGGGTCTTCGCCGCCGCCCAGCACCAAACCGATGACGAGCAGGTTCGCGCCGCCGCCGAGTAGCACGGCGGAACGAATGCCGGGTTTCATCGCGCGGTCGGCGAGGAGCGTACCACAGCCGACGCCGCAGAGCGCCATGCTGCCGAACATGAGCGATGTCAGATACCACGTGTAGGGCTCGGACGCGGGATTGTTGAACTGCGCGAGGACCGCGCTGTGTACGGGGAGAATCGCCGTGAGAATTCGTCCTTCGACAAGGGCGGCGAAATTGCCGTGGGGCGAATAGTCGCCCAGCACATGGAGGAGAACGCCGTAGACGAGGGCGAGGACGAAGGCCATCACGGGGCAGAGAATTTTACGTCCGGGCAGCGCGAAGCATGCGGCGGCGATCAAGTAGCCGACGGCGATTGACTGGAGCGTGTTGTTGAAGTAGTTGATTCGGAGCGGATCGAGCGTGGCGAGTTCGCCTTGGACGAGCAAACCGCCGAACCAAAGCAAGGCGACGCGGACGAACACGTGCCGCCAGTACTTTCCCGCGTTCGCCGCGTCATCCGAACCCGGCAGACGCTTCGTGAGCGCGAAGGGGACGGAGACGCCCGCGAGGAAAATGAACAGCGGCATGATGATGTCCCACAGTGTGAACCCGCCCCAGTGGTGGTCGAACTGCTCGATGAATGTAGACGGCAGCTTCCATACGCGGTGGGCCGCGACGACAAGCGGGCCGATGACGGTGAGCAGAAACATGTCAAACCCGCGTAGCAGGTCGAGCGAGAAGAGGCGTCCAGCAGTTTTCATGACGCCATTCTACCACAACTGGCCGCGCCCGAGAATCGAAAACGTCGTCAAGGCGCGTCGGGCGGCGGGTTCGTGGCGATCATGTGCGAAAGAACCGCGAGGCCGGAGACGAGATCCTCGTGCTGGACTTTGACCGTGGCGGGAACGTTGAGGGAGACGCCCGTGAAGTTCCAGATGCCGCGAACGCCACCGGCCACAAGTTTGTCCGCACACGCTTGCGCAGCCGCGTTGGGAACGGTGAGAATCGCCAGAATGATGTGCAGACGGCGTACGACGGTTTCCATGTCGGCGACCGGCAGAATCGTTACGCCGTGCTGCTGCGTGCCGACGAGATCCGGATTCGCGTCGAACGCCAGCGAGATTTCGAGATTGTGGTCGAGAAAGCCCTTGTGCCCCAGCAGGGCGCCGCCGAGATGACCCACGCCGACGAGCGCGGCCTGCGTGGGACTGTCCCACCCCAGCGCCTTTGTGATGGCGGCGGCCAGTTCCTTCGTGGGGAAGCCGAGGCGCGGTGTACCCACTACGCCCGTCATCGCGAGGTCTTTGCGCACAACCACATGATCCAATCCCAGCACGTCCGCCAGAATCGCGCCCGAAATGAACGCCTCCTCCCGCGCAATGCACTCCTGAATCCGCCGCAGATAGATGGGAAAGCGGCGAATCGTCGGCAATGGAAGGTTTAAGACGTCAGTTTTCATGGCGGGGCATTATACGCCGTCCCCTTGGAAATCGCAAGTGGAAAATCGATTGATTTTTATCGGTTGATTTCTATTGATATTTTTTTACTGAATCTACTTGACCCCTGAATCCTCCATCCTGTATAATACGCGCCGTTTTTTCGGCGGCCTTTGGCCTCCGCAACTCAAGAGAAAGACAGAACGGCATGAACAGCACTGATACAACCGCCGCGCCCCAAGTGGACAACGGCATTGCAGAACTCGAAGCGCTGATCGCGCGAGTCCGCGAAGCGCAAAAGAAATTCGCGTCCTACTCTCAGGAGCAGGTCGACACGATTTTCGCGGCGGCGGCGCTTGCGGCGAACAAGGCGCGTATTCCGCTCGCGAAGCAGGCGGTTGCCGAGACGGGCATGGGCATCGTCGAGGACAAGATCATCAAGAACCATTTTGCGTCCGAATACATCTACAACGCCTACAAGCACACGAAGACCTGTGGCGTGATCGAACAGGACGATGCATTCGGCTACCAGCGCATCGCCGAGCCGATCGGCGTGGTGGGTGCGGTGATTCCGACCACGAACCCGACGTCGACGGCCATCTTCAAAACGCTGCTCGCGCTCAAGACGCGCAACGGCGTGATCATCAGCCCGCACCCGCGCGCCAAGCAGTGCACGATCGCCGCCGCGAAGGTCGTTCTTGACGCGGCCGTGGCCGCCGGCGCCCCGGAGGGCATTATCGGCTGGATCGACGCGCCGTCGCTGCCGAAGACGAACCTCCTCATGAAGGAAAGCGACATCATCCTTGCGACGGGCGGCCCCGGCATGGTGAAGGCCGCGTACAGTTCCGGCAAGCCGGCTCTCGGCGTCGGCCCCGGCAACACGCCGGCGGTGATTGACGAGACGGCGGACATCACGCTCGCGGTGAGTTCGATCATCCACTCGAAGACGTTTGACAACGGCATGATCTGCGCCTCCGAACAGAGCGTGATCGTCGAGGATTCGATCTACGACATCGTCCGTGCCGAGTTCAAGAAGAGCGGCTGCCACCTCCTCAGCAAGCAGGAGACGGAGAAGACGCGCAAGACGATTCTCATCAACGGCGCGTTGAACGCGAAGATCGTCGGTCAGAAACCGGTCACGATCGCGAAACTCGCGGGCTTCGACGTTCCGGAGGACACGAAGATCCTCATCGGCGAAGTCGAATCCGTCGAGCCGTCGGAAGAGTTCGCGCACGAAAAGCTGTCGCCCGTGCTGGCGATGTACCGCGCGTCGGACTTCGACGACGCCGTTGCGAAAGCGGAACGCCTCGTGGCGGACGGCGGCTACGGCCACACGTCCTCGCTCTACGTGGACGAAGTTGGCGAAAAGGAGAAGATCGCCAAGTTCCGCGCGGCGATGAAGACTTGCCGTATTGTGATCAACAGCCCGAGCTCGCACGGCGGTCTCGGTGACCTCTATAACTTCCGTATGCTGCCGTCGCTGACGCTGGGCTGCGGCAGCTGGGGCGGTAACTCGGTTTCGGAAAACGTCGGCGTCAAACATCTCCTGAATATCAAGACTGTGGCCATGAGAAGAGAAAACATGTTGTGGTTCCGTGCGCCTGACAAGGTGTACATGAAGAAGGGCTGCCTGCCTGTGGCGCTCCGCGAAGTCGGCGAAGTCCTCGGCAAGAAGCGCGCGTTCATCGTGACGGACTCCTTCCTCTACTCGAACGGTTACACGAAGCCGATCGAACAGGCGCTCGAAGCGCAGGGCATCATGTTCACCACGTTCTCGAACGTCGCGCCGGATCCGTCCCTCGCGTGCGCCAAGGAAGGCGCCAAGCTCATGTCTGGGTTCAAGCCGGATGTGATCATCGCCATCGGCGGCGGTTCCGCGATGGACGCCGCGAAGATCATGTGGG
>CAZTHR010000205.1:0-3832 GCA_964613265.1 uncultured Lentisphaeraceae bacterium
CGGAGAGATGGTATAATGTCACGCACACAGGAATTGAAAAACGTGGACAGCATCCTCTACAACTACCCGCCCGATCTGCCGATCTGCGCCTACCGCGAACAGATCCTCGCCGCCTTGAAAAACAACCCCGTCGTCGTCGTCTGCGGCGACACGGGATCCGGCAAAACGACCCAATTGCCCAAAATGGCCCTTGAACTGGGCCTGGGCCGCGATGGACGCCGCATCGCCTGTACCCAGCCGCGCCGCCTCGCCGCCGTCACAGTCGCGGAGCGCGTGGCCGGTGAACTCAAAAGCGAAGTCGGCGGCCTCGTCGGCTACCAACACCGTTTCGCCCGCAAAATCTCGCACGACACGCGCATCAAGTTCATGACGGACGGCGTTCTGCTGGCCGAAACGCGGACCGACCCGCTGCTCCGCGCGTACGACGCGATCATCATCGACGAAGCGCACGAACGCTCGCTCAATGTCGATTTCCTCCTCGGTATTCTCAAACGCATCCTCGCCCGCCGGCGTGACTTGAAAGTTATCGTCTCCTCCGCCACGCTGGACGTCGACCTGTTCTGTCAGTTCTTCGGCCATGCGCCCGCAATCGTCGTCCCCGGCCGCCTCCATCCCATCGAAATCCGGTATTGCCCGCCGCCCGAAGACGAAGAACGCGATTTGGCGCACGATGTCGCCGAGGCCGTGCGCCAACTACCGCGCGACGGCGACATTCTCGTCTTCCTCCCCGGCGAACGCGACATCCGCGAAACGGCCGACTGGCTGCAACACGTGCGGGGCGACGCCGACGACATCATTCCCCTGCTCGCCTCGCTCCCCGCCGGCGAACAGCAACGCGCGTTCCGCCTCTCGCCGAAACGCCGCATCATCCTCGCCACGAACGTCGCCGAAACGTCCGTCACGATTCCCGGCATCCGATTCGTCGTCGATTCCGGCCTCGCCCGCATTTCGCGCTACATCCACCGCACGCAAATCCAACGCCTCCAAATCGAACCCATCTCACAGGCATCCGCCCGCCAACGGGCCGGCCGATGCGGTCGTCTCGGCCCCGGCATCTGCCTCCGACTCTACTCGGAGGAGGACTTCGCGAAACGTGAACCGTTCACGCCGCCGGAAGTCCTACGCGCCTCGCTGGCCGGCGTCATTCTCACGATGTTCGACCTCCGTCTAGGCGACGTGGCGCAATTCCCCTTCCTCAATCCGCCCAAGCCCGCGATGATCCACGAAGGGCTCCGCGAACTGATCGAACTCGGCGCCCTCGCCCGCGATCGCGACGGGGCGCCCATGTTGTCGGACGTTGGCCGCCGCCTTGCCCGCATCCCCGTGGAGCCGCGTCTGGCGCGGATGCTCCTCGCGGCCGCGCACAACGCCGTCCTGCCACGCGCGATCCCCATCGTCGCCGCGCTGTCGTGCGACGATCCGCGCCGCCGCCCCGTGGACGAACGCGACAAGGCCGTCCAGGCCCACGCACCGTTCCGCGTGCCCGGTTCCGATTTCGCAGGTCTGCTCAAGCTCTGGACGTGGTGGGAGGACGCAACACGCGACCTCTCGCAGTCCAAGGCCCGCAAACTCGCCAAGACGACGTACCTCTCCTATCCGAAAATGCGCGAATGGCGCGACCTCGTTCGGCAGTTGACGCAACTGGCGCAACGCATCGGACTCGACGTCGCAAGCGACACGGGCGACGACGCGGCCTTGCACCGGGCGCTTCTGACGGGGTTGCTCGGCCGCATCGGACATTACGACCCCGAGGCGCACGACTACCGGGGGGCGCGTGGCCTCCGTTTCGCACTCCATCCCGGCTCGGTCTTGACGAAGAAACGCCTGCCACCAACGGCGGCCGATCGACGGAAACCGAAACCGTCTACGCCGAAACCCGCCGCCCCTGAATGGATCATGGCGGGCGAACTCGTCGATACCGCCCGCCTCTTCGCACGCAACGCCGCCGTCATCGACCCCGCGTGGATCGAACCCGTGGCGGGCGACCTCTGCCGCCACCACGTCCATTCACCCGAATGGGATCCGCAGAGCGGATTCGTCCGCGCCACGGAACAAGTCACGCTCTACGGCCTCGTGATCGTCCCGGCACGGCGATGCGATTTCAGCCGCGTCGACCCCGCGTTCGCCCGCACGATTTTCATCCGACGCGGCCTCGTCGACGGTGACTTTCCCCAACCACCCGCGCCCGTCCGCGAAAACAACGCCCTACTGGACGCCTTGCGCCGTCTCGCCGACAAAATCCGTCGTCCCGAAATTTTCGACAGCGAACGTCTCGTGGCCCATTTCCAGACCGTCGTCCCCGCCGACGTCTGTTCCGCCACGGCCCTCCGCAAATGGTTGGCCCGAGCCACCCCGCAGGAATTGACGGCGTTCCACCTCAACCGCAAGGACTGGTGGCCGGACGAATCGGCCACGCAACGCGACTTCCCGGAGACGATTCGTATCGGCGACGTGAAACTCGCCCTCTCCTACCGCCATACGCCCGACGACGAGGAGACGGACGGCATCACCTGCACTGTCCGGAAATCGGATGCCACCGCCCTCCGCCTCTGGCGCGCGGACTGGCTCGTGCCCGGCGCCCTGCCCGAAAAACTCCTCTGGATGTTGTCCGTCCTGCCCAATGCCGTCAAGCGCGTCCTGCAACCGCTGGATGACACCGTGGCGGGACTCCTCCTCCATCTCAAACCTGGGCAGGAACCGCTGGCGGACGCGATTCGCCATGTCGTGTTCACCGAATGGGGTTTCCGCATTCCCGCCGACGCTTGGGATGGCGTCAAAATCCCCACCCACTTCCGCGTCCGTTACCGCATCCGCGACGACGCGACGGGCCGCATTCTGGCGACGTCGCGCGACCTCGACGAAGTTCTGCGCGACGCGGGCGTGGCGGACGTATCCGCCGCCCGCGCCGCCGCCATGACGGCCGACACGCGAACGCACACGACGTGGGACTTCGGTTCACTCGACGCAAAAGTCGAAGGCCGCCAGGCGGGCTGGACGCTCGAACACTACCCCGCGCTGCACGACGACGGCACGGGCGTGTCTCTCCACCTCCATGCCGACGCCACGTCGGCCGCCGCGGCGCACGAACAGGGCGTCACGCGCCTCTGTCTGCTCGCCCTCGGCCGCGACGGCCGCACGACGTTCCGCAGCAGCCGTCTGCCGTTCACGGCCGCGCTCTATCTGAAGAATCTCGGCTACGCGGATGAACGCATCGCGCAGGACATCGCATTTAACGCCGCACGTGCGGCATTCGTCGCAGGGCAACCGCCCGTACGCGATGAAGCCACGTTCCTCCGGCGATTGACCGAATGCCGCGCCATGTTCAACCTGCGTCTCGCCGAAATCGAAAAACTGGTCGTGGACGCGATTCGGCAGACGGCGTCGTGCGCGGACGAAGTGGAAGATGAAACGCGCTACGCCGCCGAGACGATCGACGCCGTGCAGACGCAACTCGCCTGGCTCGTCTTCCCCGGATTCGCCCGTTTCGTTCCCTACGCGCGTCTGCAACAGTACCCGCGCTATTTCAAAGGACTGTCCGTCCGACTGGAACGCGCACGTGTCAGCCCGTCGGGCGACGCGTTGAAGGAGACACGGTTCGCGCCGTACTGGGAACGCTACATGGACGTCGTGCGGGCGAAGAAAAAGCCACGGCTGAACGCCGTGGCCTTGACCGAGTACCGGTGGATGTTGGAGGAATACCGCATCTCGATTTTCGCGCAGGAACTCGGCACGGCCGTTCCCGTCAGCCCCAAACGTCTCGACCGCAAATGGCTTGAGGCCGAAGACGTCTGAACGGGCGGGAACACGCCTAGCGGAAAATGAACACCGTGCC
>CAZTHR010000206.1:0-3819 GCA_964613265.1 uncultured Lentisphaeraceae bacterium
CGGATTTCACTTCCGCAGGGAGACGTCGCCGACTTCATCCGCCCACGTGGAAATCGTCTGCCAGGAATCGGTCGTAAAACCCGTGGCGCGGAGTGCTTTGGCCTGGCGCAGTTCTTCGGGCGAGTTGACACCGTAGACCCGCACTTCCACGCCCGCCGCACGCAGGATGTCCGCATCCGCCGGCGTCAACACGTCCGGCGTACTGGCGCAACGCGGACAGAACAGAGCAATGTTTGCCGCACGACACTGGTCGACGTACTTCTTGATCGGAAACTTCTGTCCGCCCACCGGCCGTTTGAGATCGACAAGCCACATTGTCCGGTACTTCGGATAACGCGCTTTGAAATCCTTGAGCGCGTCGTAGCGGAACGAAGAGACGACGATGTTTGTTTCCGAAAGCCCAGCGGCTTTCACCCCTCGGTCAAACTCGTCTGCGTAGGTGGGCGAATAACCTTTGATTTCCGCTTGGAAAACGGCCGTCTTCGGCACAACGGCCAGGACTTGGGAAAGAAGCGGAATCCGATAGGTCTTCTTTGACGGGAAATGTACCCCCAAGTCGAGTCCGGCGACTTCCGCCGGCGTGAGATCACGAATCTTTCGGGTACAGCCCGTCAACGCCTTCAAGACCTCTTCGGTGTGCAGACAAATCATCTGCCCGGCTTTCGTATGGTGGCAATCCGCCTCCACCCATGTCGCACCCGCATCGTAGGCGCGTTTAATGGCCTCGACCGTATTCGGCGGAACAGTCTTGTCCAACATCCCGCAGTGGATGACAAGCTGCATCTCCTGCGCCGCCCGCGCCGTCGCCCCCAACATCATCCCCACCAACAACGCCCGAACGATTCTCCAACTCCGCATCTTCATCAAATGCTTACAGCGCACTCCCCGGAAAAAACGTTCCGACATCCTTCCCCATGAAAATATCGGACAGAATGTGCGGTGCCGCCGCATGGGCGATGACAACGTGCGCCCCCGACTTCACTGCGTTCTGAACGGCTTTCAACTTCGAATCCATGCCGCCTTTCGAAAGCGATCCCTTCTCGCCGGCATGGACGAGTTTCAGCACGTCCCGCACCTTTCCGACAGACGAGACACGCTGCCCCTCGGCATCCAACACCCCGTCGACCGTCGTTAACAGGACGAGCGCATCGGCCCGCACGAGTTTCACAATGAGCGACGACAACCAGTCGTTGTCACCAAACGTCGACCCCTTGAGTTCTTCATCGGCCACCACGTCGTTCTCATTGATGACCGGCACGATACCGGCGCGGACGAGATGGTCGAGGGAACGGCGGACATTCGCTGCATGGCGACGTTCGCCCAAATCCGAATGCGTCAGCAACACCTGCCCGATTTTCACGTCATGGGCAGCGAACAGATGCTCGTATTCCGAAATGAACCGCGCCTGACCGACGGCCGCACACATTTGGATGTCATTTACCAACGTGGGACGGGAAGTCAGTCCCAATGCCTCGACACCCGCCGCAACGGCGCCGGACGAGACGAACAGAACTTCCAATCCCGCTTTGCGGAGCGTACAGATCTGCGTCACCAAACGACGGAGCGCCCGGTGATCCGGATGCCCCGTCTTTGTGGCAATCGAATGCGTTCCGACCTTGACCACGACGCGGCGTACGTCCTGCAAGGACGCCCGCTCCTTCGTCACCAACTGCCGCACAGAACTCATCGTCCGCCTCCGTGGCGGAAAACCGACCGAAACGAGAATCGGCCGGCTTTCCGTTCACGCCCGTGAAATCAGGCACCGAGCTGAAGACGCGCGAAACGCTTCACCGTAATCGGCGCACCGACCGTCTTGGACACGCCGTCGAGGTACTTCTCGACCGTGATTTCGCCATCCGCCACGTAGTCCTGCTTGATCAAGCAAATCTGCGTGCAGAACTTGGCGGCCATGCCCTTCTTGATGCCGACGAGCGCCTGTTCGGGCGGAAGCTTGCCCTTCTGCTCCTTGAGCGCATTGAGCTTGATTTCGAGTTCGGCGTCAATCTCGGCCTGCGGAACGTCCGCCGGTGCGAGGTAGCGCGGGCTGTTCGCCGCGATCTGGAGACAGATCATGTGCGCGGCTTCGGCGACTTCGGGCGCATCGGCCTTGTCACAAGCGAGTTCGACGAGCACGCCGATCTTACCGCCCATGTGGATGTAGCCGGAGAGGACGCCCGCGCCTTCGAGCACATAACGCTCGCTGCGGCGGATCTTCACGTTCTCGCCCGTCTTCGTGAGGAGCATCTTGTAGTCGTCGTTCAGCGTCTGCTCGATGTCCTTGCCTTCGAGCGCGACCTTGGCCGCGTCGTCGACGAACTTGATGAACGCGTCCGTCTTCGCCACGAAGTCCGTTTCGCAGTTGACTTCGGCAAGCGCCATCGCCTTGCCGTCGGCGGCCTTCGCGAGCGCGACGATGCCCTGCTTCGATTCCTTGTCGACGCGCTTGGCAGCCACGGCAAGCCCCTTCTCGCGGAGGTACTTCACCGCTTCCTGCATATCCCCGTTCGTCGCCGTGAGCGCTTCCTTGCAAGCGCCCATGCCGGCGGCCGTCGCTTCACGGAGTTCCTTGATCTGAGCAATTGTGATAGCCATTCTGAAATTTCCTTTCAAGAGTTCCGGAGGAGGACGAACCTCCTCCGACACGTTCATACTTTCCAGCCAAGAACCTTACGCCTGGGGCGCGGCCTCGACACCGGCGGCGGCCGCAGCGGCCTGAGCCTCGGCAACCTTCTCCTGACGCTGAGCCGCAAGCTTCGCCTTCGCCTCGGCTTCGGCGGCTTCCTTCGCCTTGCGGACGACCTGCTTCTGGTCGGCGCTCAACACGCCCACCTTCGGCGCGGCCTTCGCACGGGCGGCCTTGAGCGCGTCCGCACCCTTGGCCTCGTCGCGCGCCTTGCGTTCGGCAGCGGCCTTCTCCTTACGCGCCTGACGCTCGGCCTTCTCCTGCGCTTCGCGTTCCTGACGCTCGGCGTCGCGCTTCGCCTTCGCTTCGGCGGCCACGCGGGAGTATTCCTCGTTGGCGGCCTTGACGACCTTCACGAGACCACCGACGATCAACTCGATGCCACGGACGGAATCGTCATTGCCCGGAATCACGTAGTCGATCGGATCCGGATTGGCGTTCGTGTCCGTAATCGCCACCATCGGGATGTGGAGACGGGAGGCTTCCTTGACGGCGTTCTGTTCGCGGAGGACGTCCACGATCACAATCGCGCCCGGATATTCGTTCATGCCGGCAATACCGGTAAGGTTCTTCTCAAGCTTGGCCAGTTCGCGGCGGAGCATCGAAGCTTCCTGCTTGTGCTTGGAAAGTTCGCCGTTGTTCGCCTTGGCGATCGCCTGGAGCTGCGCCATGCGCTTCACGCTCCCACGAATCGTCTGGGAGTTCGTGAGCGTACCGCCGAGCCAGCGCTCGGTCATGTAGAACTGACCGCATTCTTCGGCGGCCTGTTTGACGATTTCCTGCGCCTGCTTCTTCGTGGCGACGAACAGAATCTTCTTGCCGTCGAGAATCGTCTTGCGGAGGAACTCGGCCGCTTCGTCGATGAGCGTGACCGTCTGCGTGAGATCGATGATATGGATGCCATTGCGCTTGTCGAAGATATAGGGTTTCATCTTCGGATTCCAGCGCTTCGTCTGGTGGCCGAAATGCAAACCGGCATCAAACAAATCCTTGAGCGTCAGGCCGGTCGTGGCCGAGGTAGGCATATCCATCTTCTTCTTCAACCTTTCTTCTGTCCGTAAAATACGGGAACGCGAGACACGTTGTCTTCGTTTTCCCTGGTTAATCCGTTTTGACGCACGGCCTGGACAAGCCGC
>CAZTHR010000207.1:0-3785 GCA_964613265.1 uncultured Lentisphaeraceae bacterium
AAAAGTCTAGACGAAATGTAATGCGTTTGCTAAACTCGTTGCCAACTCATCAAGGCGAAATGAAGTAAAGGAACGAGACATGGTAACGGCAATCATTGTTGCAGCAGGTAAAAGCGAGCGGATGGGCGCGGGGGTCGACAAGGTATTCTTGGCTTTGGGAACCAAGCCCGTGGTGGCGTGGTCGTTGTTGGCGTTCGAGCGGTGCACGGATGTCGACCAGATCATCTTGGTTGTCCGTAAGGAACAGCTGACGGCGGCGAAAGCGCTTGCGCGGATGTTCGGCATTTCGAAGTTGCGGACGGTCGTGCCCGGCGGCACGAAGCGCCAGGATTCGGTGATGAACGGCCTCAAGGAGGTCGACGCCGATACGCGCATCGTCGTCATCCACGACGGGGCGCGTCCTTGCGTCGCGCCCGAGACGATTTCCGAGACGGTCAAAATGGCCCGCCGGTCGAACGCGGTCGTGGTGGGCAGTCGGATTTGGGATACGGTCAAATACGTCGAAAAGGGCACTACGATCACGCGCACGGAGAACCGTGCGAAGTTGTGGGCGGTGCAGACGCCTCAGGCGTTTTCCGCCACGCTCATCCGCCGCGCCTACGAGGCGGTCGTCCAGGCGGGCGCGGAAGTGACGGACGATGCGTCGGCCGTCGAGATGCTGGGCGAACCCGTTAAAATCTATGAGAGCGAAGCCCCGAACATTAAGATCACAACGGGACAGGCGGATTTGCAAGTCGCCACGGCGATCATGTTGAAACGGCAATGAATCGCGTCTATGCCATATTGGGCGACATCCACGCCAACATCGATGCGTTGAACGTCGTGCTGGACGATGCGCGGGCGCTCGGCGCCACGCATTTCGTCTCGGTGGGCGACGTCGTAGGCTACAACGCCGCGCCCGCCGAATGCATCCGCGTCGTCCGCGATGAGTTGAAATGTCCGACCGTGCGGGGCAACCACGACCACTACGTTTCCTATTTGGACACGGATTTGTCGGACTTCCATCCCTCGGCGGCGCAGGTTGTGGCGTGGACGCGCGACCAGCTTTCGCCGGACGACATTACGTGGCTGCACGATTTGCCGTTGAAGCGCCCGGTCATGGGCTTCACGCTCGTCCACGCGACGCTGGATATGCCTGACCGGTGGGGCTATGTGTTCGACGTTCAGCAGGCCGCCGCCAATCTCAGTTACCAGAGCACGGCGATTTGTTTCCACGGTCACACGCACGTGCCGATTATCTATTCGGCGGCCAACGGTGGCGTTGTTCACTACGAGCCGTGCGATTTCACGGTCGAGGTTGGCCAGCGCCTGTTTATCAATGTGGGGTCCGTCGGTCAGCCCCGCGACGGCGATCCGCGCGCGTCCTACGTTTTGTACGACATGGCGTCGCGCCAGATTCGCTTCCGCCGTCTGGCGTACGACGTCGCGGCGGCTCAGGCCCGCATCCGTGCGGCTGGTCTGCCGGAACGCTGCGCGGCCCGATTGGAAGTCGGACGATGAGGTGCAGGGCGCTTTTGATCTGCGGGGGGGCGCTTGGTCTTGCGGGGTGCATGACATCGTCGCCGCCCGCGCGGTCATGGACGATTGAATCGAACGGCCCGGCCACCACTCCTGCCATCGAGGGACGTACGCCCGCGTTCCCCACGACGCGTTTGGGATCGGTCGTTGTCGATGCGCCGTTCGACCGCCCGGCGATGACCGTGCGCCGTGCGGACGGGACGCTTGCGTTCGATGCACGGAATGAATTTGCCGCCGCGCCGGCCGCCCTGTTGCGGGCGCCCGTAAAAGCCCAGCTGACCGCCGACGGCCGTTTCGGCCATGTTGTCGGCAACACGAGCCTCGCGGGAACAGATGCCGCCGTGGAGACAACGGTTACGGATTTGTCGTTGGACTGTCGTGAAGCGGGGCGGCGAACGGCGCGTGTGGCGGTGAACCTTGATGTCATCAAGACCGGGCGCGGCCCGCGCCGTGTGGAACTTTCCGGTTCTGGTACGGGCACGGCGGACGCCGCGGCGGGCGATTATGGCGAAGCGTTCTCCGCCGCGTTCGATGCGGCGTTCAAGGACGCACTCAAGTCGTTGAAATGAGACGGGCGAAGGTGACGGAATCAAGACGTTTTACGGAGACAAGGAATCAATGAACATGACTAAACTCAACATCTTTTTGCTGGCGGCGTGCCTGTGCGCGGCCGTTGTTGGAGCTGATACGAAGACGGTGACGCGCGACGAATTCCAGATCCGCGATCCGTTCGTCCTATCGGACAACGGCACGTACTACTTGTACGAATCGAAACCCTGGTCGGGCGGGAAGGGTGTGTTCGTACGGACGTCGAAAGACTTGGCGCACTGGACGGAACGCCAGCCGGCGATGTCGCTGCCGGCGGATACGAAGTGTACGGCCGTCTGGGCGCCGGAAGTCCACAAATACAACGGCGCCTACTGGCTCTTCACGACGCTGACGTTCCCGGCGGATGCCGCGAAGCCCATTCGTCCGATGCTCGAACAGGGCTTTTCGGGCGGCGGGTTGCAGCCGCGCGGCGTCTGGGTTTTCAAGAGCGACCGTCCGACGGGGCCGTTCAAGCCGGTCAAAAACGGTTCGGTTACGCCGGCGGACTGGATGTGTCTGGACGGAACGCTTTGGGTGGAAGACGGCATTCCGTGGATGGTGTTCTGCCACGAATGGTGTCAGACGGGGAATGGCCGCATGATGGCCGCGCCGATGACGAAAGACTTGTCGTCCTTCACGTCCGACCCCGTCCAGCTCTTCAAGGCGGCGGATGCGCCGGATGCCGGCCATGTGACGGACGGCCCGTTTCTCTACACGCAGAAGGGCATGGGGCTGCGTATGATTTGGAGCAATTTCCTCAAAGGCAGCGGTTACTGCGTGTTGCAGTGCCAGTCGGCGAGTGGGAAGATCGTGGGGCCGTGGATCAAGCAGAAGACGCTCTACAAGCGCGACGGCGGCCATGGGATGCTCTTTCGGACATTCGACGGACAGTTGCTGCTTTCGCTTCACCAGCCGAACAAGTCGCCGGACGAACGGATGAAACTTTTCACCGTCGAATCCCGTCCCGTTCCGGCCACGACGACGAGCCAGCCGCGCGAATACGAATTGCAGGTGACGGGCGCGTTCGGCGTCGAACCCCCGTCGGCCGCGCCGGCGAAGAAATAAGGCGGCATGAAGAAAATCATCTATCTGCATGGTTTCGCTTCATCGGGGGCGAGTGGCACGGTTGATCTGCTGCGGCACGAATTCTGGGGGAAAGACCCGTCCCGGCGCGTCGTGGTGGATGCGCCGGACATTCCCGTCGATCCATTGGAGGCATTGCCGATGCTCACGGCGCTCGTCGCACGGGAGCAGCCCGCGCTGATTGTTGGCACGTCGCTGGGCGGTTTCTACGCCCAGCAGTTGCGTGGCTTTGAGCGCATTTGCGTGAACCCGGCCTTCGAGATGTCAAAACTCTACTCGTTGCTGCACGTCGGCAAGTACAAATGGTTGAACAAGCGTAAGGACGGGGCGCTCGAATTCCACGTCACAAAGAACACGATTGCCCACTTCCGAGAGGTCGAGAGCCATCAGTTCGACGGGATTGACGAATTCGACCAACTCCTCTGCCACGGGTTGTTTGGCGATGCGGACGAGATCTCGGCGGCGGTGCGGCCGCTTTTCGAGCAGCACTATCCCGGTCAGTCGCAGACGTTTCCCGGCGGGCATCGTCTGAACGACGATATTGCGAAGCAGACGCTGCTTCCCTTCATCCGCAGTCTGAACGTCCTTTGAGTGCG
>CAZTHR010000208.1:0-3749 GCA_964613265.1 uncultured Lentisphaeraceae bacterium
TCTAGCGGATGAGGATGACCGTTCCTTTCGGCGTGAGACGCAGACACAAGGCGCCGTTCTGCATGACGAGCGCAACCGAACGGTTCGACTGGTTGTTGACAACGCACGTCCAGTCGGACGGAGGTGTCCCCGCGAAGGACGTGGCCCTCAAAATCGGGAACGTCCCCGAAGCATTGTCTGCACCCTTTCCGATGTTGAGCACAATCGTCGTGCCCGCCGAAGCCGTGAACGTGCCGTCCACCGTCACGACATCATAGGACGTCGGCGACTCGAAGTCGAAGACAAGTTCCGCCGTCGCGCCCAACGAGAGGTCAGCGCCGATCGTCAACGCCCCCGCCGGCGTCAGCGTCTCCACATCCGCAACCAATCCAGCCGACAGCGTGCCCGTACCGGACACCGCCGCCGTCCGAAGCACCCAGTACGATGGGAACGTCGCCACCGCACCCGCGCTCAGCGAGACGGCAGACAGGCTGTGGTTAAGCATGGGCTGCGCCCCCTCGCCGAACCACTTCCACTTCAGGTACGCCTGCACGTATGTGCGCCGTGCGGCCGACAGTGGTTTCGCGAACGCGATCAGTTCGCCCTGGCGGCTTCCGCCCGCGCGGCATCCACGGTCACGGGCGATCGTCCGCATATTCATCGGCTGCGACGTCGCGAGCGACACGACGTGGAACTTCCGATCAGTCAGTTTGTCATTCCACTTGCGCGTTTCGCCGTCGATTCCCACGTAGCCGTTCTTCACGTAATCGGACTGGTCGCCGCCACAAGCACCAAAGAGCTGGCCGTCGTCGCCCCGATGGCAGGGATAGACGGATGAGTCCGCGAAGATGAAGCGCTGCCCATAGCCGTTGTAGGAGTCGTAGGCGTCGCTGTAGACGACGTGCGCCTCCTGGACACGACCGTTCCAGTTCGAACACACAATGTCCATACCGGCCGCCGTCGGACACTCTATGCTGTTCACGTTGACATCGCCAAAATCGAGCACGGGCATTGTGCGTCCAGTCCGCGTCTCGACCGTCCGCAACGTCGGATCGGCCGTAACGCTGCCCGTGCCCGGTACGGACTTCGCGAACACGCCGTTGCCGCGCACGTCAAGCCACTTCGTGACGTTCGTGACGGTTTCGCCGTCGACATTCACGACATTGTATTCGTACGTTCCCGACGCAGAGGCGTCAAAATGGAACAAGGCATCCGCGAACGCATCGTCTCCCACCGTGAACGCACCGCCATCCAACGTGAGCGCCGTCAGCGTGTCCGGTTGACTTTTGACGGACACCGACCCGCCGCCCGTCACATGGAGAGGCCCTGACGCGGTGAAGGTGTCGACGACGACATGCCGATCCGTCTCGATTTTCGCTTCGATGCCGTCGGCATAAACGAGCGATTTCAACGCAACCGTCTCCGCAAGTGCCGGATGCGTCTTGGCCTTCCACTTCTTCATCAGATAAGCCTGCGTCGACTTGCGTTCGCTGGATGAAAGCGGACGATTGTAGAGTATGAGTTCGCCGATCTGGACGCCGCCACAGTTGATGTCGCGGTCGTTCGCGATACGCTCGCCCGCGCGGCAAGACGTCTGCGACGAGAAGCTCACGACCGTAAACGCATTCGTAGGCGCCACACCAGACACCGCGTTCAACGCCTCATACGGTACACCGTCGAACTCCCACAACGCGGAAATGGCATCCATGCCGGCAAAGTACGACACAACACCCGCCCCACTATACCGTGCAAAATCCTGACTCGGCGATCCGAAAAACGTGGGATTATCGCCGTTAAACCGTTTCGGACGAATCACGACGAACCCATCGTAGGTGGCGAAGGACGCGTTGTTGATATCGAACCGCGCCGCCGTGCCGCACGTTTCGCCCCATTCGTTCTTATCACCCTGCCAGCCATCGCCGAAGTCGAGCACAGGCAACCCGTTCGCAGCGTTCGGCACAAGGAACGGGAACGTGACGTCCGTGTTGCGCGTGGACGCGAAAACCGTCTTCTCCGACCGCCGGTCGTTCCAACGGCAGACGTACATGGCCTCCGAACGACCCGCGACGTTCGTGGCGACAAGCGATTCGGCGCAAGATGCATCGAACCAGATCTGCGGATCTGCCGCCGGCGCGTCATCTGTCACGGGGATGTCCGGCGCCGTGAAATCCACCGTGCCACCATTCACCTGAAGACTGAACCCGCTCTCCGACAGGGCATGGACACGCAAACTCCCTGCGCCGGACTTCGTCACGCTGGCATCCGCCTTCACGCTCAACTGGTCGACCGTCACGGACAACTCGTCGGCCACGTCCACCGTCGTACCGTTTGCCATGCGAAGTTCGCGCAGGTCGTCCGACGGGAATTTGGCTGGCGTCCACTTGCGCCGCAGGACGAAGTGGTTCCGGTCGCGCTCCGCCTGGGTCAGGTTGTTCGTGTAGATCAGAACTTCCGCGATGCGGGCGCCGCCGATACGAACCGTACGACGGTCATTGCAGAGCGAAGACAGGTAGAGGTCGTTCGTCGAGACGACGGACACCACCGCGAGCTGCGTCCAGTCCCGTTGACACTGAAAACTGCAGGAGACGCCATCGACCATGGCGAGATTGTTCTTCAACCCCGGATCGCAAAACGAGGCATCGAGCAACCGATGCCCAGACGTGTCCGAATTGGCGCGATGGAAGTGGTAGGAGGAATCGTCGCCCACGACGAAGCAGCTCGTGTTGGACGGCTGCGTATCCTCGAAGACGACGAAGACCTCGCGGACTTTCGTCGTCCTCTGAAATTTCAAGCTCCCACAGGGGCCGACCTTCTCCGTCCAATAGGCAAGGTTTGTCACATTCGCATCACTCGAAGGCTTGTTCGCACCGAAGTCCACGAGCGGGAAGCCCCGCACGGCGGTGACGGAACTGAGGAACGGCAAGCCCGCGTCGGGGTGTTTCGTCGCGGCGATTCCCGCGCCGTCGCAGTCCCGCCACGCAGAGACGTACGTACGCCCGTCGTCGCCCGGTTGCAGCGTGAACGTGTCCGGCTGCGCCGCATCCAGATGGAGGTAGGCACCAGGAACGACCGTTGTCGGAATCTCATTCGTGAACGCCAATTCCAGCGTACCGGCGTCGGCCTGGAGACGGACGTTCGGACGAATCGTCGGCTTCACGCCGCGAATCGCCAATGCGCCGTCGCCGCGTTTCACGAGCCCCGATCCGCCCACGACTTCTCCGATTTCGGCACGGTTGGAGGCGACTGTGAACTTCGGCATGTACGCCGCGTCAACTTTCGCGAACACGGGCGTATAGGCATCCGTCGGCTGGGCGATCCAGTTGACCAACGCATCCATTTGCGTCCACGTACCTTTGAAGCCATTTGGATTGGTTACGGTGATGTCACGCGCCGTCGTACCGTTAGAGTTGCGCTCGGGCGAACGAATCGTCTGGTTTTCATGCCCGAGAATCGTCCCCAACGCAAAATTACGCGCCCCGTTTGCCTTCGGCAGTTTAATCTGCTGGGGTCCCTCGATTGCCGCCGCGTCGAAGCGAGCCGTGTCGCCACAATTCGTCGGCGCCACGCCGCCGTACCAGTTGGCGGCCTCCCACCAATCGTACGTCCCCGCCGCCGTGGGCAGCCAGTTCGCCGTCAGCCCCGGTGCGCCTTCTTCGGCACGAATGGCACCGCACAGCGCCGCATACAAGATGACCGCGCGCGCGGTCGTCCGTCTAATCCTCTCGTTCATGCAACCTCCAAAATGAATTTCAACCGACAACTCGTGAAAC
>CAZTHR010000209.1:0-3703 GCA_964613265.1 uncultured Lentisphaeraceae bacterium
AAAATGTAAAAACATTGTCAACCAGTCTACACGATTCACCCCCGAATTGCAAGGCGTCAAACTCAGAATCAGAGGCTCGACGTGGTCTTCCTCAGAAAAAAGTAAATGCTGTTTTCCAGGGACAAGTGCCGCGCAAATGGTAATATCCAGTGGCCTTCGCGGATGTTTTGCGAATGCTAGGCCGTACAATCAACCAAAGAAAGCCTGGTAGAGGGCGCGGACGGCTTTGATGCGGTCAGAGCTGCGAATGCCGATCATGAAGGAAATCTCACTCGCACCCTGATTGATCATCGAGATGTTGATCCCGTGTTCGGCAAGGGCGTTCGTGGCCTTGGCGATCATGCCAGAGGAAAACGCCATGCCTTCGCCCACCACCATGATCATCGCGTAGTCGTGCGTAACGATCACGCTGTCGGGCTTGAGTTCGCGCTTGATCCGCGCCACGACCTTCTTCTCACGGATAGCCGTGAACTTGTCGCCGCGCAAAATGACCGAGATGGAATCGATGCCGCTCGGAATGTGCTCGTAGGAAACGCCTTCCTCTTCGAGAATCGCCAACACGCGGCGCGTGAATCCGACCTCGCGGTTCATCAGATACTTGTCGATGATGATGTTCGAGAAGCCGTCCGCCGCCGCGATGCCCGTCACAGTACCCGGCGTCACGCGGCGGCTCTGCTGAATCATCGTGCCTGGTTCGGACGGACGATTCGTGTTGCGCACGTTGATCGGAATGCGGCCGTTCACGGCGGGAGCGATCGCTTCGTCGTTGAACACGCCGAAACCGGCGTAGGACAACTCGCGCATTTCGCGATAGGTCATCGTGTCAATGCCCTCCTTCACCTCCGGCACGATACGCGGGTCGACGGGATAGACGTTGTCAACGTCCGTGAAATTCTCGTACACGTCGGCACGAACCGCCGTTGCGAGAATCGACCCGGTGATGTCGCTGCCGCCACGCGGGAACGTGGCCACCGTGCCGTCCTTGCGGTAACCGAAGAAGCCGGGATAGACGACGATCCCCTCGAAATCGGCGAACGACCGCGCCAGACGACGGTAGGATTCCTCGACGAGCGTCGCATTGCCGCTTTCGCCTTCAAGCACCATGCCCGTGTCCTTCGGACTTGCATAGCGGGCTTTCACGCCGCGCTTCGCGAACGCCACGGCGGTCAACTTCGCGCTGTTGTCCTCGCCGGCGGCCTTGAGCGTATCCATGAACAATCCCGGATCCTTCTTGGAAACCGCCAGACGCGCCTTGAGGTCGGCCTCGATTTTCATGACGATTTCTTCGCCGAGATCGAGATCCTTCGCCATCGCCGCGTAGCGGGCCACCACGGCAGCGAGCGGTGCCTTGACGTCCTTCTTGTCGAGCGCGGCCTGCGCGAGGGCGATCAGCAGATCCGTCACCTTCGTATCGGACTTGTTACGCTTGCCGGGCGCGGAGACCACGACCATGCGACGCTGCGGGTCCGCGAGAACGATGTCGATCACCTTTGTCAGCTGCTTCGCGTCCGCGAGCGAACTGCCGCCGAATTTGCAAACTTTCATCTGTACGCAATCCTTGGTTTCAAGCAAATAAAACGATATTCTACACCATTATCGAATCCCGCGCAAGCGCACATAAATGATAATATCCAGTGTCTGCCCATCAAGTGCTTGATTCTGCCAGATGTGCGAACTTTGCGCGGGCATAGGCCTTGCAACGGCGCGGCATCCGCACGCGGCGGGCGCTCTACGCGAAATCGTGGACGCTCTTCACCGTGTCGGACGATCCAGTCGAATCACCGAGCAGGGCCGCACCGCGACCTCCCGCACGACGCCGCCCTCCCGCACGACGAGCCGCGTGGCATCCGTCGCATTCACGAGATAGACGTCCGCGCCACGCGCACGGTCGACGTCCGCGACCTGCCCCGCGTCGTAGACGGCGACAATCTGCTCGCCCTTCCCCTCCGCATAGACGATCGGGTAGTTCAGGTCCGGGCGCATCGGGCGGAGCGCGCCCTTCATCAGCGTCTCGCGGTGCGCCGTCCAGAAGTCAAGCATCTCCTTGAGCTTCGCGCGGTGCGACGCGGGTAGCTCCGCCAAGCGGACAGAAATCTGCGGCACAGAGAAGAGAATGCTCCAGAACTGCTTGGACGCGCCCTCGGCCGTGTCGCCCAGGTTCCACTCCAGCATGTCCGAATGGACGGCGACCTCGCCGGACGAGAGCCGCAGGTCGAGAGTGCGGACACGGTTCGCGAGCGGATCCATCGGACAGTCGGCGGCGCGCAGCATGTTGCCGTACTTGCGGATGGCCGGGCCGACGTACGACTGGCGGAACTCGATCAGCACGTCCGGACGAATCGCCTGCAGCCGCGCACGGACGTCCGTCATCAGGCGATCCACGGCGAGCGGCAGCGACTTGATGTCGCGCCCGGCGTAGTCCTCCTTCACGGCGGGGTCTCCCCCCTGAAAGCGCATCGAGTCGATGAAGTCGAGTTTCAGTCCGTCCAGCCCCCAGTTCCGCATCGCCGTCTCGTACGTGCCGATCAGGAACGCACGCACCTCGGGGAAGCGCGGGTCGAGGACGGCCGCCTGGAGATTCGGAATCTCGTAGAGATACTTGCCTTTGAATCGCGTATAGTTCGCCGACTTCTGCCCCACGAACGGCACGGAGTACCAGATCATGTACTTCATCCCCTTCTCGCGGACGGAGCGGATGTGCGCGGCGAAGTCTGGGAAGCGGTTGGTCGAGACGTTCCAGTCGCCGCAAAAGGCATAGCCCCGATTGTCGTCGTCCGTCTGCCAGCCGTCGTCGAGAATCGCCGTCTTCATGCCGTATGTCGCCGCCAGCGCGCACTCGTCCTCGACGGGCTTCGCGAAGACGTCCTGGTGATACGAGTACCAGAACGAGTAGAGCGGATCGAACGCGGCCGGCGGCACGTCGCCGATCCGGTATGCCGGCATCTGCGCGTACCAGGCGAACGCATCGCGGATCGCGTCCGCGTAGAACACGTCGCGGAAGTCCAGGAGGAATTCAACGTCGTACGTCTCCAGCGGAGCCTCCGGATCGGAGAAGAGCACGGCGTGGTATTCGATCTCGGCCGTCTCCTCGACGACGCCCATGCCATAGCTGACGCGGCGAAGCGCCTCGGAACACGCGACGAGTCCACGGTTGCGGTTCGAGTCCGAGAACAGCGAAACGACGGGGGCGCCGCTCGCGAGCGTTCCCGTCAGTCCGCAGGCCCACGAGGGCGGCAGGTTCTTGTCCTGTCCCGCGCCCGTATGCCAGCGACCGACCGCATCGCGCAGCGGGAAGCGGAACGAGAACGACGTTTGCGGCGGCTGTCGCGCCGCGCCGTCCGCCGCGAAGCGCACGGCGACCTTCTCCCGCCCGTCCGCCAACTGCGCCGTCCGCACCGTGAGCGTCCAGCCGGGCGTCTCGCCGTAGCGGATCTTCCCGACCAGCGCGCTCGTGACCTCGCCCGCCTGCGCCCCAGTCGCCAACGCGACGGCCATCGCAAATGCCAACATCGTCTTCATGATTTCTCTTCCTTTCTTCAATGTGTCTTCTCTTCAATGTGTCTTCGTCTAAAAATCCCATCCCCGCCGCTACAGCCGCTCTGGCGACATTATATCACAAAGGAATCTGGAAGGAGACGGGATCAATCGTCCGATTTAACGCGGCGGAAATTGGAAAGCCACTTGCGGAGTGTTCTTATATATA
>CAZTHR010000210.1:0-3693 GCA_964613265.1 uncultured Lentisphaeraceae bacterium
TCTCAGCGGAGAATCACGCACGTGCCCTGGCCGAAAACGCGGCAGACGAAATCGCCGGACGCCGTCGTCTGGAAAACCCAGCGCACGGAAGCCGGGGCGTTCGCCACCCGCCAGGACGCCAACACCTCTTCAGACGCCTCGACCGAAGTCCCACGGGCAATCACCCACGTCCCGGTCGTCTTCCCGTCGGGCAGAACGACCGTCCCGCCACCGGCCACGACAAGCCGTCCCTGCGCCGTCACGAACGGCCCCGGATTGTCCGCCGTCAACGAGATCGTTAGGCCGGCGGGCAGTTCCACCTCGCCCGGATACGACACCGGCGCCGTTGCGTCGAGCGTGCACACCCGGAACGTCGCCGCCAACGGCGCGGCCGTCCCAGGCAGGTCCAGCGTTCCGCCCGCCATCTCGAAATAGCCCGTGAACGCCGTCGGCGTCTGCGTCAGCGTCAACGCGCCGCCGATGGGCAGACGCACCGTGCCCGCGCCGGAAAGAACGCCTTCGAACGTCGTTTCGCCCGTCACCGCCAGACGACCCGACGTCAGCGCGACCGTACCCGCGCCCGTCAAGGCCGCAACCGTTTCGTCCGTGCCGTTCACGTCGAGCGTCGCGCCCGACGCAACGTCCACCGCCGTGCCGGGCGGCAGCGCCGCAAGGCCGCGCGTCTGGTCTTCGCGCATGATCGCCCGCACGTCCGCGCCCGACAACACGCAGTCGTAGAAACGGACTTCGTCGATCGCGCCGCGGAACGAGAGATTGGGTTTGTCCGGCCGGATGCCCAGGTAGAGATCCTCGTTCGCCATCTCGCGACAGGCGATGCTACTGTTCAAACGGCTCATGCCAGGCTGGAACTGCCCGTCAACGTAGCTCAGGAAACCCAATTGCGGGTCGTACACCTTCGCGTAGTGGTGCCAGCGCAACGCGGCGTCCGATTCGTGCAGACCGCGCACGGCCAGACGCGAACAGACGTCCAGCGACGTTTCCGCCTTGTTTTCGTACCGCTTCTTCACCAACACATCGCGCAGACTCCACGCAAAATCATTGCGGTCATGCCAAAAACCGAACATGTAGCCGATTTCCGTCGGCTTGCCCAGATAGAGGAAATAGGGGCGCTGTTCGGAGGCCTCCTGATCGCCCGAAGAGGTTTGCACCCACATGGAGACGGAGAACGGGCGGTTCGTGCCAGCCGACCGGAACGTGCCGCCGGTTGTCTGCAACCAGGCGTTCTCCGTACCGACGGCAGCCGGGAAACGCAACGCCTTGCCACCCAGCGGCGAATCGACGAGCGTGAACGCGCCATTCCCTTCCTTCGTCAGGGGATGATTGTTCATCGTGTCGCGCCCGAGGTCGTCGGCATCTTCAAACGACCAGCGGCTGACCGGCGCCGGCGCCGCCGCAACAGCAGCTGGATCGCCCCCACGCGGCACGGCGATCGGCTCTTCACCGTGATGCAACCGCGCGACCGCCGCCGCGTCCAAAGCCGTCGCATAGATGCGCACGTCGTCGATCCGCCCATTGAAGCAACGTTTACTATTGTTGAATTGCAGTCCCAAATACAACGTACGCTGCGCAGGAAGCGACAACCCGGGAGAATCATTTCCCTTCTGTGGTTTGTCCGTCGTCCAGATTTGCTCTCCATCACGGTAGACGGTAAAGACGTTCCCGCGCCGCGTCGCCACGTAGTGATGCCACGTTCCCGGTGAATCCGATTTAGCCGAAATGCCCGTGTAGTCGTAGGTTTCGCCCCAGTGCGAAAGAACGAGGTTGCCCGACCCACCGTAGCGGAAGACAATCTGCTGGAAATTTTGTGCCGCCCCCAGTGACAAAAACGTGCCTTCGCTTGAACAACCTTCCGCCGGCTTTACCCATATGCTGATCGTGTAGTCCGAATCGCCGTACAAGGAGGCGCGGGCGTACGAATTGATGCAGAGACGCTGGCTTTGCGTTCCGGGAAATTCCGCCACGAACGATTTCCGATCCTCGTCCCACACGCGGGCAACCTCGGCCACGTGGTCGAAATCGATGGCGTCCGGCCCGGCGTCGTGCGTCAGCGACTCCTCGAAATCGTAGGCCGCATGGAGCGCGGGCGTCGTGGCCCAGCTCGCCAGACGCAGCGTGCCCGCCGCGACTTTCGTGGCGCCCGTGTGCGACAGATTGCCGCCCACCGTCAGCGTCCCCGCCCCGTCCTTCTTGAAGTCCGTCGCGCCGGCGACGCCCGCGTCGTAGCGACCGGGACCGGTCATCGTCAGCGTACCGCCCTTCGGCAGGACGAGGCCGCCGCGCTGGGCGTCGCCCAACACGTTGGAGACGACCGCGCCATCGCCCAAAAGGATTTCACCGTTGAGCGCCGTACGCAGACGCAACCCGTCCGGCAGTTCCGGCGCCGTGTCGGACGCCGCCGGACGCCCAGCCTGCGCGAACGGCTCAAGCCCTGCGTACAGACGACGGACACCCGCCGCGCCGACAGCCGAGGAGTAGACGCGCACGTCGTCGATATCCCCGTGGAAACTACGCGGAAAAGATTTCAAAGCCTTCTCGGGATACGACCCCAATGTGAAAACCGATTTTTCGGACAACGCGAGGACGAGCGTTGTTTCCTTTTCAAACGTCACCACGCCATCGACCCAAACCGTACAACGACCGCCCAGACGCTGGAACACGTAGTGATGCCACGCCGTCGGCGAAGACGACGCCAGAACATTCGTAAAATCGCCTTCTCTGCACCAATGGCCGAAAACCATCGACGAGCAGGTGTCATCGGTGAAACGCCCTTGGACGAGCTGACGGTCGCCGGTGGATTCGCCCAACGTAAACAGCGTGGGGGTTGCATTGTCTGCCGGTACTTTCGCCACTTTCGCCCACAGGCTGACCGTGTAGTCCGCATCGCCCACAAGCCGGCCGCCATCGGGTACGGAGACGGTCAGGCCGCCCGCCTCACCGGTGAAATGGGCCACGTGCGAGTTGCGTTCTTCATCCCAGACCCGCGAAACCTCCGCGCCAAACGGAACAAGCGTACGATCCTGCCCCGAATCGTCCTTCAGCCACGCCTCGCCCTCCCCATCGAAGCTGTAGCGGGCGAACGGCAGCGCGAGACCATCAGTTGTATCCAAGCGCAGACGTCCGGCCACCGCGCCATACTCGATTTCCGCCACGGGATTCGTCACGACGAGATCGTCGACCGTCGCCGTCACGCGACCCGAACCGGTCACGGCGGCGTCGAGCGCCGCCGCACCCAAACCGCCCAGCACAAGTTCCGCGCCGTTCAACGCCACCGGCGTTCCGTTCGTCACGGTCAACGACCCGACGTGGGCGGCCGGTGCGGCCGCGTCAAGCGTCAGACGCCCCGATTCGACAACCTGCACGTCCGTAAATGCCAATGCGGCATTCGCCGCTGGACGCACGTCGCCCGCAGCAACTTCGAGCACCGTACGCATATCCTGCTGGTAGACGAACGCCCCCAGGCGAAGTGCGCCCTCACCCGTCTTGCGTACCGTCCAGTAGGGCTTCGTGTGAAATCCGGAGAAACCGGAATTCGCACTGTCGATGTTCGAATCGAAGGACAGCGTTCCATTCGCCACATGGAACGGCGTGTACCCAAACCCGGCGTCGGCCACCACCAAGTCGGGGCGCGTGCTGCCGGCAAACTTGAACGTCCATGACGCATCCGCCGGGGCCTCATCGGTGGATGCAACGTCG